>NZ_JAKMSK010000011.1:0-74414 GCF_025772605.1 Campylobacter sp. CNRCH_2016_0050h
ATGGGTAAAAATTTAAGTAAAGAATTAAATTATAAGAAGATTCCAATTCAATTAACTCTTGGTAAAACAAGGCTAAATCCATATTTGCTTGAAGCTGTCAGTATATTGGCAAAAGGCACTCCTTATGCAAAAATAAAATGGAGCATTGTCGGCGATGGAGTGCTTCCAAAAGAAGATCTAATTCCAAAATATTTTGATAGTAAAGGTGTTGCACTAACTAAGTTTAGAACAATTAATCCTGTTGCTCGTTCGGTAACAGTAAGCGTTGAATATGAAGATGGAAGTGAAAAAGCTAGTGAAACAGCTGTATTTGATGGTCCAATTCGTCCAAGAATAAATGTAAATAATATTCCATTTGATACAGGAACAACTATAGAGCTATATGGACTAATTCCAAACTCTAGTGTAGATGTTCAACCAGATCAGTATCTTGGTTATACTAATTTTGTAAATAAAGGCACGCTTCATACTGATGATAAAGGTTCAGTTTATTTAAATTTTAAACCTATTGGAAAAGTTACTGAACACACCGGTAGAATTTTTAGTCTTAAAGTGAAATATAAAGAATGGGATGGAGCTGATTCTGAAGCAATTGTAGGAAGTATTGAGGTGCAAAAACGCATTCATGCAATATATGATACTTGGAAAGATCCTGCTTCATGCTACACCAGTGCAACTTTAACATTAACCGATGGAATTGCAGGAGAAAAAGTTGATTTTAGTGGAACTAATCTCTTAGTTGGCCTTGGTCAAACTGTGCCAATTATACAAAGATGGGATAAAGAATTTGATAATTCTGGTGAGGCAAAAGTTGTAATATCAACTACATGGTGCACTAAACCATTGACCGATACTCCTACTTTTACAATGAGATTTAATACTTTAGGTGTAAATGTCACAGAAACACGAGCGGTTACTTTTGGTGGTGGAGATCATGAAAGATTTTATTAGTCGGATATATAGGCACATTTTATAATGTTGTGGAAAAAGAAAGAAATATATGCCACTGTATAATTTTGCACAATTTCTATCTCTGTTAGCCCAGCTTTCAGAGGTAGATATTAAAACTCTTATGGAATATAAAGATTTATTGTTAAAAGCGTTATCACCTTTAAACGAAGTAGAAAGATTTAATGCAAAAGAATGTATGCAACTTATTAACACTCTTGAAGAAACTTTTTTAGATAAACTCCAAATAGAAGAAAGCAAAAAGAAAGAAATTTGTAAAAATATTATCAAAATACTAAAAAATCATTGGAAAATGTTTTTTTGAAAATCAAGTTGTAATGCAAAATAAATGGTGGATTTAGCAGGACTCGAACCTGCGACCAACCGGTTATGAGCCGGTTGCTCTAACCAACTGAGCTATAAATCCGCCAGAAGTTAAAATAAAAATGTTATTATATCTTTATTTCCTTAATTTAAATTTAGAATTTTATTTTTACCGCTTTTTCTATTGCTAAATATCTAAAGGTTATTAAATTTTGTAAAATTCCAAAGAAAATCATAAAAGTAGCAAAAGAACTTCCCCCATGACTAAAAAATGGCATAGGTATACCAACAACAGGAGCAAAACCTATGGTCATTGATATATTTACCGCTACATATATGAAAATAAATAAAGCAATGCAATTTGTCACCACTCTTGTAAAATAATCATCTTTGAGCTTATAATTTAAACTCAATAAATGAAAAATGAGTAAGGTGTAAAGTAGTATGATTACAACTGCACCGATAAAACCAAATCTTTCAGACAAATATGCAAAGATAAAATCACTCGTAGAAATAGGTAAAAATTTAAAATGTGTTTGTGTAGCTTCATCTGCTTTTTTTCCGCTCAAACCACCGCTTCCTATAGCGATGATGGATTGTTTTACATGGTAACTTGGCTCTTCAGCTAAGAAGTCATGAATTCTTTGTTTTTGATAAGGCTTTAAAAAATCACTATAAATAATAGGTGAGGCTATGGCTATAGCTAAAAAAATACTAAGCCAAATTTTATAATTTACCCCTATGACAAAAAGCGTTCCAAAGCCTACTATTAAAAGTACCAAAGCTGTTCCCAAATCAGGTTCTCCTGCTATAAGCAAAAACGGAAGCAAAATATAAAAACTTAGCTTTAAAAATTGTTTTAAGCCATAGCCATTAGGCGGTGGAGGATTTTGATAAATCAAATAAGCTAACATTAAAATAAAAGAGGGCTTAAAAATTTCAGAAGGTTGTATGGTAAAATGCGTAAAAGGTATTTCAAGCCATCTTCTAGCTCCAAGTTTTTCAACACCAAAAATATCCACACTTAAAAGTAAAGCTATATTAATCCAATATAACACAGGTATAAGCCACATTAGTCTTCTTAAGGGTAAAAAGAAAAAAAACGCAAATCCTGCAAAACCCACTAAAGTATAGATAAATTGTTTTTCAGCTAAGCGCGTATTTGCCTCATAAATTAAAAGAAAAGATATAGCTATGATAGGTAACACTAAAAGAGGTTGCACAAAGTCAAAATGTGTTAAAATTCTTCTATCAAGTTTTATCAAAGCTACCCTTTTTTATAAAATATTACATAATTATATGCTAAAATTGCAAATTTTATCACAAGGAAATATAATATGCTAAAAATTTCATCACTTTGTGAAGAAAGATTGGATGTTTTTTTATCAGATATACTTAAGCAAAGTCGTTCGCAAGTTGCTAAATTAATCAAAGAAAACTGCATATATATTAATGAAAAAATAGAAAATAAAAGTTCTAAAAAAATAAAACAAAAAGATGAAATAAGTATTTTTTTACCTTTAGTAAAAGAAGCCAAAGAAAGCTACACGCCTGAGTTTGATATAGAAATTTTATATGAAGATGATGATGTTTTAGTTTTAAACAAAGCTCCTAATGTTGTCGTACATGGTGCAAGTAGTGTTAAAGAAGCGACTTTGGTGGATTGGCTTTTGCATAAGGGCTATGCTTTGTCAAATTTAAATGGAGAACATAGAGCAGGGCTTGTGCATAGACTTGATAAGGGCACAAGTGGAGCTATCATCATAGCTAAAAACAATCAAGCACATCAATTTTTAGCAAATCAGCTTTTGGATAAAAGTATGGGCAGATTTTATCTTGCTTTGAGTGAATTACCTTTGAAAAATGATAAAATGAGTAATGAAAAAGCTATTATGCGTTGTCCTAGCAATAGGCTTAAAAAAATTACTACAAATACTAAAAATCCTTTAGCAAAAAATGCAAAAACAGATTTTATAAATTTATTAAGTGCTAAAAATTGCTCTTTGATAGCTGCTAAGTTATACACAGGAAGAACTCATCAAATCAGGGTGCATTTAGCAGATTTTAATCGATATATTTTAGGAGATCAATTATACGGATATAAAGGAAAAATAAAGTATAATAGAGTAATGCTTCATGCGTATTTGATTTATTTTATTCATCCTAGGACTAAAGAGTTGATGTTTGTAAAAGCTCCTATGTTTGATGATTTTTATCAAATTTTAAAAGAAAATTTTACACAAGGAGAGATAGATGAAAAAACTTCATTGGATTATCTTAAGTTCTGCTTTAGCTTTTAGTGCTTGTAGTGTAAGTTCACCACAAATTGCTCAAGTAAATGATACTTTACCAAAAATATCAAGTATTAAAAGTATAAGTGATATTACAAGTATAGCGTTTGAATGGGAACCTTTGTATGATCAAAATATAGCAGGTTATTATATTTATAGAGCAAATGCAGCTGGTGCACCTATGGAGCTTATAGCAAAAATCAAAAATAAATTTCAAACTCACTATACTGATACAAATTTAGCACCAAATACAAGATATTATTATTCTATGAAAACCTTTAATGAACTTGGACAAGTTTCTCAAGATGGTGTAAGCATAGAAGCTTTTACAAATAGAGTGATTGATCCAGTGCCTTTTGTGCAAGCTATTGTAGGGTTGCCAAATCGTGTGAAAATAGTTTGGAGACCACATCCTGATGTAAGAGTAAATTCATACATCATTGAGCGTGCAAATATGAAAGATATGAAATTTAAAGAATTAGCTAGAATCAAAAATCGCTTAAGTGCTGAATATATAGATGATTCGCTAAAACCTGATGAAAGTTTTCAATATAGAATCATAGCTTTAACTTATGATGGTATTAAAAGCACTCCAAGTAAAATAGTAGAATCAACTACCAAAGCCCTTCCTCCTATGGTAAGTAATTTACAAGCAAGTAAAGACGCACCAAGAAAAATCATTTTAACTTGGGATAAAATTGATTATGCTGATTTTGCTTATTATAAAATTTATTCAAGTTCAACTACTTTTTTACCTTTTAGTGTGGTAGCTAAAACTTCTGAAAATACTTATGAAGATGTGGTTAAAGGTGTGGCTGAAAAAAGATATTATAAAGTTAGTATGGTCGATAAAGATGGCCTAGAAAGTCCTATAGCAAGTGAGCCTGTGGAAGGTATTACCCTAGGAGCACCATTAGCGCCAAGTATTGTTTTGTGTGCTGTTGAAGATGATGGTATTAGAGTAGAGTGGATTGATAATGATGATAGAGCTAAAGAATACATAGTTAAAAGAAGTGGTGGTGGAAGTAATGCTGTGTTTAAAGAGATTAAATCTAAACAATTAAAAGATATTACTGCAGCTCCTGGAAAAGTATATAGTTATGAAGTTATTGCAATTGATGCAAATGGCATAGAATCAAAAGCTTCTGATAAATTTACGGCAGTAAAATAATGCCAAATTTTAAGTGTAAAATTTTAAAAGAAATTCAACTTCCTTTTGAAAAAGATGGAGTTGAATTCTTATGGCTTGCTAAAGGTGAAAATGTTGATTTGCTTTTTACGCGTATAAACCAAGAAAAATTTTTTTTACAAATTAAAAAAGATGAAAAAAGTCAAGAATGGCTTATAAAGGGTGAAAAACATACTAAGCCTTCGCAAATTGGGTATTTGCAAAAGGCTTTACTTGTATTTAAAGAAAATTTTACTCAAGATGTAGTTTGTGAAGCTGTGGCGCTAAAACACACAAGGTTAATCCAAAAAACACCTTTAATTGCTAATGATTTAAAAGAAATTTTAGAACAAATAAAAAATAAAAAACAGATTTATATTGAAATAGGTTTTGGAAGCGGTAGACATTTACTTTATCAAGCTAGGCAAAATCCTAATGTACTGATAATTGGTATAGAAATTTACACTCCTGCATTAGAACAAGTAGCTAAACTTGCTTTAAGTGAAAATTTAAACAATGTTTTATTAATAGAAACTGATGCAAGATTATTATTAAGCGTACTTGAATCTAATCTTGTGGATAAAATCTTTTTGCATTTTCCTGTTCCTTGGGATAAAAAGCCTCACCGTAGAGTAGTGGGGTTAAATTTTGCAAATGAATGTGCTAGGGTTTTAAAAGAAGATGGACAATTTGAACTTAGAACGGATAGTTTTTTGTATTTTGATTTTACTTTGGAGACTTTTTTAACTTTCCCACATTTAAAAGCTTTAATCAAAAAAAATGAAAATTTAGAAATTTCAAGTAAATATGAAGATCGTTGGAAAAGACAAAATAAAGATATATATGATTTAATCATTAGTGGTTTTAGCAAGAGTAAAAGCTTGAATAAAAATCAAAAATTTGCTATTGAGGATTTAAAATTAAATACAAAAGAATTAGCTTGTATAAAAAAGAATTTTAAAAATGAAGTTTTTAAAGGCGAAGATTTTTTCTTGCATTTTGAAAAAATGTATATTAAAGATGAAGAACTTGTTATTAAAATAGCTTTTGGTGCTTTTTATAAACCTGAACATGTTTATATAGTATTAAACTTACAAAAGATAGAATTTATCTTTGAGCAACCTTTTAAAACTAAAGAAAATTTAAAAGCTATAGAAAAATTAAGAGAAATATTGTATTCTTATATTAAATAATAATGATTTAAATAATTATCAAACAAATGATAAGGAAAAAGCAGTGATGATAGAAGCCAAAAAGCTTTGTCTTGGTTATGATGAGCTTGTTATAGAAAATGCTAGTTTTTCGCTAAAAGATAATGATTTTGTTTTTATCACAGGAAAAAGTGGTAGCGGAAAATCAACTTTGTTAAAATCTTTTTATGGGGATTTGGAGCCAATAAGTGGAAATTTAAAGGTTTGCAATAATGATTTAGTGGATATTTCTAATGCTGAACTTTTGCAGCTTAGACAAAAAATAGGAATTATTTTTCAAGATTATCGTTTGGTTCAAGAATTTAGTGTAGAAAAAAATGTAATGTTACCTTTGATGATTAAAGGTTATAGTAAAAATGTATGTAAAGAACAAGCCGCAAAGCTTTTAAAGCATGTAAATTTAACTTTCAAAGCTGATAAAAAGCCAGCTCAACTTTCAGGTGGAGAGCAGCAACGCGTGGCTATGGCAAGAGCCCTAGCACATAATCCAAAATTACTCTTATGTGATGAGCCAACGGGAAATTTAGATGAGTATTCTTCAGATATTATATGGACTTTGTTAAAATCAGCTAGAGAAATACTTGGAACTTGCGTGGTAGTTGTTACACATAGAATTCCTACTAATTTAAGACTTGATTATCGTCGTTTTAATATAGAAAATGGGAGAATGAATGAAATCTTTTAAAAATCATCTTTCTTTAATATTTGCTTTAATGGTGATGATGTTTGCTTTTGAGTTTTTGATTATCACAAATAAAACTATTGAATATTATGAAAAACTTTTAAATAAAGATTATAATATCATTTTAGTAGGAAAAACTCACTTAGATAAAAAAAGCATAGAAGAGCAGGTTAGTCATTTTCAGTCTTTAGAAATTTTAAATCCAAATGAAATGATAGATAGACTTAAAAATGATATATCAGCTAAAAACATAGAGGTTTTAAAGGCTACATTGCCAAAATTTTATACTTTGAAGCTTAATAAGCTTTTGTCAGAAGATGAGTTAAACATTTTAAAAGATAAACTTTTAAAAAATCCTAACATTACTAGAGTGGAGACTTTTGCAAAAACGCATACAAAAATTTATAAACTTTTAGTTTTAGTGAAATTTTTATTATGGTTTTTCTTGTTTATTATAATATTGCTTAGTTTTGTATTATTGCTTAAACAAATGAAAATTTGGCTTTTCGAGCATACTCAAAGAGTGGAAATCATGTGCTTGCTTGGCGCCCCATTTTGGTTTAGATCTTTTATGCTTTATAAGATAGTTTTTATTGATTGTTTTATAGCATTTTTATTGCTTGTATTATTTTTTACCCAAGTTTATGATCTTGAATCCATTAAACTAGCTTTACAAAGTGTAGACATTAGCTTACCTAAAATAAGTATTTTCACGCATTTATTTTTGATTTTTTTAGCAATGCTTTGTGTTTGTTTTGCTTGTGTGAATTTTGTGATGTTTAAGGTTAGAAAATGAAAAAATGCTTTTTGCTTTTTTTATTTTCCTTTTCTGTTTTATTTGCAAATGAAATTGCACAAAAACAAAAAGATATTAAAGAAAATGAACGCATAGTAAAGCAATTATCTAAAAAATTAGAAGATTTAGCTAGTGAAATTTTAGATAATGAGAAAAATTTAAAAAAAATTGCTTCAGAAATTAGCACCTTAACTTCAAAAACTTCTAAACTTGAAGGATCTGTGAAAACTCAAATAAAAGCATTAGAGCAGCTTAATACACAAAATAAAGATCTTTTGCAAAATAAAAATAAGATCGAAGGAAAAATAATTGATTTAATTGCTAAAGATTTTGCTTATGATTTAGCAATCCCTAAAAATTATATTGAAAGTGAAGATAGTATTATTGCTTTGGAGTTAGTTGGGGTTTTGGATAAAATTTTCAAAGAAGAATTTTATCAAATTTCAAAAGATTATGAAGATGTGAGCAAAAAAATAGAAGAAAAGCAAAGACAAATTACTACAATTAATAATAATTTAAAAGTTTATAAAGATCAAATTGATGAGCTCAAAAACCTTAGAAAAAAACAAGAGCAAGAAATAGCTAAACAAAAAACTGATAAAGAAATTTATACTAGAAAACTTTCTAATTTGCAAGCCCAACAGCAAGAATTAAGAAAAACACTCAATAAATTAAAAATTATCAAAGAAAAAGAAGAAGAAAAATTAGCACAAAAAAAGGATGATCAAAAGCCAAATTCAAACATAAAACAAGTGGGTTCAAGCTATCAAACAAGCAGTGTTAAGCGATATAATGGTCCTAAGACAATAGCTCCTTTAGAATCTTATACAGTAAAGCAAAAATTTGGAAATTATATAGATCCTATTTATAATATTAAGATCTATAATGAAAATGTAGTTTTAAAAAGTGATAGTGCTAATGCTGCGGTAAGAAATGTCTTAGATGGAAAAGTAGTTTTTGCAAAAGCAACTCCAACTTTAAAGCAAGTTGTGATTGTTGAAAATAAAGATGGTATACATACTATTTATGCACATTTAGATAAAATTGCTCCTGGGGTTAAAGTAGGTAGAAATATCAAGAAAGGTTATATTATAGGTAGGGTTGAAAGTGATTTAACTTTTGAAGTAACCCAAAAGAATTTTCATATCAATCCTTTGGAAATGATTAAATAAATTAGTTTTTTTTAATGCGAATTTTGATATAGTTTTAAATCAAAGGAGAAATTTAATGAACAATAAAAGAAAAAGAGTATTGGTTAAATTTTCTGGAGAAGCTTTGGCTGGAGAAAATGGATTTGGTATAGAAAATTCTATTTTAAAATATATAGCTTCTGAAATAAAAAGTTTGATTCATGAAAATGTTGAAGTAGGTATTGTAATAGGTGGTGGTAATATCATTAGAGGGGTATCTGCTGCAAGAGATGGACTGATAAAAAGAACAAGTGGCGATCATATGGGTATGCTTGCTACTGTAATTAATTCTATAGCTATGCAAGAAGCATTAGAAAGTGCTGGACTTGATGTGAGGGTTCAAAGTGCTATCCAAATGGAAGCATTTTGCGAAACATATATTATGAGAAGAGCACATAGACATTTAGAAAAAGGACGCATAGTTATTTTTGCTTGTGGTACTGGCAATCCTTATTTTACTACAGATACTGCTGCAACTTTAAGAGCGGTTGAAATTCAAGCAGATATGATCATTAAAGCAACTAAGGTAGATGGAATTTATAACAAAGATCCTAAAAAATTTGATGATGCTATTATGCTTAATGAGTTAAGTTATGAAAGAGCTTTACATGATAATATAAAAGTTATGGATGATACGGCAATAGCCCTAGCTAAAGATAATGCTTTACCTATTGTGGTATGTAATATGTTTAAAGAAGGAAATTTATTAAAAATTATCCAAGGCGATATGAGCTTATGCTCTATTGTTAAAAATCAAGATTAAAGGTAAAAAATGAGAGTAGAACAAATAGCTGCAAAGGCATTAAAAAAATTAAAAGATGATAGATATAAATTAGCTCTTGTAGTAGCTAAAAGAGCTGAAGAGCTTGCAAATGGTGCAGAACCTTTAGTAAATTTAGATAAAAATAAATATAAATATACTGATATTGCTTTATATGAAATAGCAGAAGATAAAATCGTATTAGAGGGATTTATTGAAGCTGGTAAATGATGAGTTATTGCTAGATAAACTTGTTGATGATGTAAAAAATTGCAAGGATTTACAAAGAGCAAAAGAAATTCTTTTTATGGTTTTTCCACAATCTGCTGTTTTGGAAAAAGCAGTGGAGTTTTGTATCCAAAAACACGAAGGACAATTTAGAAAGAGTGGAGAACCTTATGCGGTTCATCCTATATTGGTAGCTTCTTTTGTAGCTTTTTTAAGTCCTATACAATCTATGATTATAGCCGCATTATTACATGATGTATTAGAAGATACAAATTGTAATGAAGAAGAGTTAAATGCAAATTTTGGTGAAGAAGTAACAAAATTAGTTCAAGGTTTAACTAAAATAGTTAGTATTAGAGAAGATCATCTTACTCATTCTAATTCCAATGAGAAACTTGCAAAATCTGCTCTGACTTTTAGAAATATGCTTTTAGCGGGTGTTGAAGATGTGAGTGTGCTTGTAATAAAGCTTTGTGATAGATTGCACAATATGCTTACCTTAAATTATTTACGAGAAGATAAGCAAAAAAGAATTAGCGAAGAAACCTTAGTGGTATATGCACCTATAGCTCATAGACTTGGAATTTCAAGTATAAAGAATTTACTTGAGGATTTAAGTTTTAAATTTTTGCTTCCTGATGAATATGCACAAATTGATAATTATATAAATGCAAAAGATCAACAAATTCAACTTGGATTTAATGAATTTATTTCAAAAATAGAAATGTTATTTTTGGAAAATGGGTTTAGACAAGGTAGTTTTGTTATACATAAAAGAATTAAACATAATTATTCTATTTATTTAAAGATGCAAAGAAAAGGTGTGGGGCTTGATGAAGTTTTAGACCTTTTGGGTGTAAGAATTTTGGTTGAAAAAGTTTATGATTGTTATTTGGCTTTGGGAATTTTACATACGCATTTTAATCCTTTGATTTCAAGATTTAAAGACTATATAGCCTTGCCAAAACAAAATGGTTATCAAACCTTACATACAACACTTTTTGATGCAAAAAATATCATAGAGGCTCAAATTCGCACCTTTGATATGCATAAAACTGCTGAATTTGGCGTTGCAGCACATTGGAAATATAAAGAAGGAAATATTGCAACACCAAATTTAGATTGGCTTGAAGATATTTCTATGCATGGTAAAGAAGAAGGAAATAATATACAAGATTGTGATGCTATTGAGCTTTATGAATATGCAAAGGATAGTTTATATATTGAGGATATAGCAGTATATTCTCCTAAAGGTGAAATTTTTACCTTACCGCGTGGAGCTACGGCTTTGGATTTTGCATATGAGGTTCATACTAAAGTAGGACTTCATGCAAAAACCGCCTTTGTAAATCGTATGAGAGTTCCGCTTTTAACTGTGCTTAAAAATGGAGATATAGTTAGTATTGAAACTTCAGAGGAAGAATTTTTTAGATGCTCTTGGATAGATAGTGTTAAAACAGGAAAAGCTAGAGCTAGTATAAGAGATTTTTGTAAGCAAAAGAAAAAAGAATTAAACAATAAAATTGCCATTAATCTTTTATCTACGGCATTTAATAAAGATTCTAAACTTATAGAAGAATGGCTTGAAAAAGAAAAATTTAATAAAAAGCTCAGACAAATTGCTTTAGATTTTAATTATTTTAAAGAGGTAATTATAGCTCTTAGAAAATATGTAGGACAAAATCAAGCAGCTAAATTTGAACAAAATGAACAAAAATTTGAAAGCATAGTGATTGGTTCTAATTATAAAATAACTACGATTAATTTTGATTATTGTTGTAGACCTAAAAGAGGAGATGAAATCATCGCTTTTAGACATTCAACTAGTGCTACAATACACCATAAACTTTGCGAACAAGCAATGAAGATGATAGAAGATAACAAAGAAATGGTTTTTGTTTCTTGGAATGATAGCTCGATAAAAAGTTACAAAATCATTGTTTCTATAGAAAATAAAAAAGGCTCTTTAGCGGATTTTCTAACTACTTTGGCTAAAATGCAGATTAATGTTTTAAGTATTAATTCAGCCGATTCAGAGCCTGTGGTGGCAAATTATTTTGAAGTGCAAGTTGAATTACCTAATAATATAGATGTTGAAAATGCAAAAGAAAGATTAAAAGCTAGGTATAAGATTTTAGATTTTACATCTTTAAATGATGCATATAATAATCACTAAAAAAGGTTTTATAATGAATATTGAAGAAATTATTAAAGAAATTAAAAGAGGAATAGCAGAAATTATTGATGAGGAAAGATTGATTTCTTTGGTAAAAAATTATTATGAAAAAGGCGAAAACTTTTTTGTAAAAGCTGGTTTTGATCCTACGGCCGCTGATTTGCATTTGGGTCATACTGTAGTTTTAAGCAAGATGGCTTTACTTCAAAAGCATGGAGCTATAGTGCAATTTTTAATAGGTGATTTTACTGCTCAAATAGGCGATCCAACAGGAAAAAGTGTCACAAGAAAAAAACTTGATAAAGAAGAAGTGCTTAAAAATGCTAAAACTTATGAAGAGCAAGTTTTTAAGATTTTAGATCCAAGTAAAACTCAAATTCATTTTAATTCTAAATGGCTAAATGAGCTTGGTGCTGCTGGTATAGTAGAACTTACTTCGACTTTTAGTGTTGCTAGAATGCTTGAAAGAGATGATTTTACTAAGCGTTTTAAAGAGCAAAGTCCTATATCAATTTGTGAGTTTTTATATCCACTTTTACAAGGTTATGATAGCGTTGCATTAAAAAGTGATATAGAAATGGGTGGAACGGATCAAAAATTTAATCTTTTAATGGGTAGACAGCTTCAAAGAGTATATAATTGCCAAAAAGAGCAAGCGGTGATGATGATGCCATTGCTTGAAGGTCTTGATGGTGTAAATAAAATGAGTAAAAGCTTAGGAAATTATATCGGTGTAACAGAAAATGCTAAAGATATGTATGCTAAGGTTTTGAGTATAAGTGATGAGTTGATGTTTAGATATTATGAGCTTTTAAGTGAAAAAAGCTTAAATGAAATTTCACAAATGAAAGATGATATTAAAAAAGGCTCATTACATCCTAAAAAAGCTAAGGAAAATTTAGCTTTAGAAATAACAGCTCGTTTTCACTCAAATGAATGTGCTTTAAAAGCTAAGGAAGAATTTGACAAAGTTCATAGTGCAAAAGAGCTTCCTAGTGATATGCCAAGTTTTACTTTAGAAGGTAGTATTTGGCTTGCAAAAGCTATAGTGGAATGTAAAATGGAAAGCTCTACTTCAGCTGCTAGAAGATTGATTAGTTCTAATGCAGTAAGTATTAATGGAGAAAAAGTTCAAAATGAACAATACCAACTAGAAAGTGGAGAATATATTATACAAGTTGGAAAAAGAAAATTTGCAAAATTAAAGGTAATATAATGAGTTTTAAAGCTTTAAAAATTGGAAAGCATGAGATAAAATATCCTATTTTTCAAGGTGGAATGGGGCTTGGTATAAGTTGGGATAAGCTTGCTTCTGCAGTTTCTTTAAATGGTGGTTTAGGGATTATTTCTTCAGTGGGAACTGGGTATTATGAAAATAGAACACATATAGATAAAGAACTTAATGCAAAACCTTATGGTAGTGATAATTTTTACTCAAAAGCAGGCTTAAAAGCTTTGATAGATAATGCTAGAAAGGTTTGCAAAGACGCACCTTTGGGCTGTAATATTTTATATGCAAGTAATAATTATGCGCAAATTGCTCGTAATGCTTGTGAGGTTGGTTTTAATGTGATAGTTTCAGGAGCAGGACTTCCTACAAATTTACCTGAATTTACACAAGATTATCCTGATGTTGCTTTGGTACCTATTGTATCATCAGCTAAGGCTTTAAAAATTATTTGTAAAAGATGGCAAGGTAGATACAATCGCTTACCTGATGCAGTTATAGTTGAAGGACCAAAAAGCGGCGGACATCAGGGTTTTACTTATGAGCAATGTTTAATGGATGAATATCAATTAGAAAATGTGGTGCCACAAGTTGCGCAAGAAATTAAAAATTGGGGCGACATACCACTGATTGCTGCAGGTGGAATTTGGGATAAGCAAGATATAGAAAAGATGATGTCTTTAGGAGCAAGTGGCGTTCAAATGGGAACTCGTTTTATAGGAACTTTTGAATGTGATGCGAGTGATGATTTTAAACAAGTATTACTTGATTGTAAAAAAGAAGATATTGAGCTTTTAAAATCCCCGGTTGGTTATCCTGCAAGAGGAGTAAGAACCAATCTTTTAAATTTAGTAGATAAAAGAATGGGGCCAAAAATTTCTTGTGTGAGCAACTGCGTTGCACCATGTGGTAGAGGTAAGGAAGCTACTAAAGTAGGTTATTGTATAGCGGATAGATTATACGATGCTTGGAGTGGCAAAAAAGAAACAGGTTTATTTTTTACAGGAGCTAATGGGTATAGATTAGATAAACTTATTAGTGTAGAAGAACTAATGAAAAAATTAGTTTATGGTGAAGATGCTTAGAATATTTTTTATTTTTTTATTATTTTATATTGGTGTTTTTGCTAATGTAGAGGTTAAAAAATTTGATCAAAACTTTTTAACCTCTAATGCAGAAGAAAAATTGCAATTACATCAACAACTAAAATCTTTATATATACAAAGCGTAATTAATGATAATAATGAAGAAAAAAATGAGATTTTAAAAAGATTAATCATTAGTTCAAATTTTTTAGGTTTTGATGATAAGGCTTATGTGCAAGAGCTTAAAGAAAGCGGAGTAAGTGAAGAAGAAATTTCGCGTTTAAAAAATGCTTTAAAAGTTATACAAGATCAAAAAATAAAAAAAGAGCTAGTAAAAAACGAAACTAATACTACGGCTTTTACTAATAAAAAAGAAGATAAAAAAGAAGATAAAAAAGAAGATAAAAAAGAAGATAAAAAAGAAGATAAAAAAGAAGATAAAAAAGAAGATAAAAAAGAAGATAAAAAAGAAGATAAAAAAGAAGATAAAAAAACTTCGGCACAAAAAGAGCTTTTTATTCTTGATGTTAAAAAATTAGATAATGGTGTTTTGCTTGATTTGAGTGAAAAAATTAGCCAAAAAGATATAAAAAATTTTACTTTAAAAGGTGATAATTTTCGTTATGTTGCAGATTTTGATGGAATTTTAAAAGGGCCAAAGAGAAATTTTGAATTTAAAGATTTTGATATTATTGTATCACAATTTAATCCAACTAGCATGCGTTTAGTTTTGAGTTCTAAAAAAGAGTTAAAAGTAAAAATAGAGCTTAAAGATCAAAGTCTTTTTATGGGACTTGAAAAAATAGAAAAAAAAGAAGAACCTAAACCTATAGTTAAAAAACAAAGCGAGATTAAAAAAACAGAAGTTAAAAAAGAAGTTGTTAGAAATGAACCTTTATATATTTTAAAATCAAGTAAAGATAAAAGTGGTGTTAATTTAAAATTAAACAATGATATTGATATTGAAGATATTAAAATTAACTCTTTTAAAGATGGTAAAATGTATCGCTCTATTGTGAGTTTTGAAGCTATTCTAGAAGGTGATAGAAAAAAAATTGATATTAATAAAAATCAATCTATCACAATAGTGCAGTTTAATAAAACTACAGTAAGAATTGTTTTAAATTCTACTAGTGATTTTAAGACTAGTCTTGATTTGGATGATGATGAGCTATTTGTAGGATTTGAGAAAAAGATTAAAAAAACACCAGTAAAAAATACTTCAAAAGCAGCAAAAGCTACTATCAAAAAATCAGGCAAAATTATAGTAATTGACCCAGGTCATGGAGGTAAGGATCCAGGAACTTTAGGAGATAAGGGTGTTAGAGAAAAGGATGTAGTTTTAAGTGTGGCTTTAAAACTTGGAAATGAGCTAAAAAAAAGAGGATATAAAATTTATTACACAAGAAGTACTGATAAATTTATAAACCTTAGAGATAGAACTTCCATGGCTAATGAGAAAATGGCAGATTTGTTTATTTCTATCCATGCAAATGCAGCACCAAATAAACAAAGAGCTAAGACTTTGCAAGGAATTGAAACTTTCTTTTTATCTCCTGCAAGAAGCGAAAGAAGTAAAAAAGCTGCTGAAGCAGAAAATCAATCAGATTTTGAAGAAATGAATTATTTTTCCAAGCAAACATTTTTAAATTTTTTAAATCGTGAAAAAATAGTTGCTTCAAATAAATTAGCTATCGATGTGCAGAAAAAAATTTTGAGCAATGTAAGAAAAAAATATAAAGTTGTTGATGGTGGGGTTAGAGAGGCTCCGTTTTGGGTTTTAGTAGGAGCACAAATGCCAGCGATTTTGATTGAAACAGGTTATATTAGCCATCCTAGTGAAAGAAATAGATTGACAAATAAAAATTTCCAAGAATTATTAGCCATTGGTATTGCCAATGGAATTGAAAGTTATTTTTATAAGAATCAATGAAAAAAGCAAATATTATTATAAAAAATAATGCGCCTTTTTCTTTGGATTTTGATGATTATTATTTTAATTCTAGTGATGGTTTAAGTGAAAGCAAATTTATATATACAAATGCTTTTGACTTTGAAAACAAACAAACTATTGTAGCAGAACTTGGTTTTGGTATAGGCTTAAATTTCTTTCTTACATTAAAGCGTTTTTTAAAAGAAAAAAAACACAATCAAAGACTTTTTTATCTTAGCTTTGAAAATTTTTATATAGAAAAAGATAAATTAAGAGAAATTTATAAAAAACTTGGTTTTTATGAGGAATTTAAAGAAGTTTTAGAGCAATTTTTAAATTTTTATCCTCCATGTAAGGATGGAGTTTATAGGTTTTATTTTCAAGATTGTTTTTTAGATTTGGTGTTTGGTGATGCTAAAGAAAATCTACAAAATTTAGACTTTAAGGCAAATATTTGGTATTTAGATGGTTTTTCACCTTCTAAAAATCAAGATATGTTTGATGATAATATTATAAACGATGTTGCTAAAAACTCAAAAATAAATGCTAAGGTTTTAACTTTTTCTTCTGCTAGTGTTTTAAAAAAGGCTTTAATTAACAACAATTTTCAAGTGCAAAAGATAAAAGGTTTTAGAAAAAGAGAAATGATACAAGCCATTTTTAATGGTTTAGAATTTGAAGATAAATTTGCATATTTTAATACCCCATCTTTAAAAAAAGAGATTCAAAAAATAGCTATTATCGGAGCAGGTATAGCCGGAGCAAGCATGGCTTATGAGCTTTCTTTAAGAAATGTTCAAGTAGATGTTTTTGAAAAAGAAAATTCATTAGGAAAAGGCGCTTCTGGAAATATCAATGGAATTTTAAGCTCTTTGATTTTAAAACCCGATGTTTTATTGGGTGAGTTTTCACAATATGCTTTTTTAGAAGCAAGTAGATTTTATAGACAAATTTTAAATTTAACTCCACAAGGGGTTTATGAGTTTGCTCATAATGAGCTTATGCAAGAGCGTTTTGATAGTCAAAAAGATAATGTTTTATTTGAAATTATTAACAATCAAGCCTTTTTAAAAGATGGATTTTGTATAAAACCTCAAGAGCTTGTGAAGACACTTTTGCAAAAAAGCAAGGCTAGGGTATTTTTTGAGTATGAATTTAAAGATTATTCTTATAAAAATGAAAAGTTTTTTTTAAATTTTAATAATCAAAAAATTTTAAAAGATTATGATGTGTTAATCTATGCTCAAGGTGCTGATGCTAAGAAATTTTTAGAGTATAAATATATGAAATTAAGTAGTGTAAGAGGTCAATGTACTCATTTAAAACCATTTTTAAAAAACCCGCATGCCTTATCTTCTAAAGGATATATTTGTCCTATTAATGTGGAGCTTAATTTACAACTTATTGGCGCAAGTTATGATAGGCTTAATCAAGATGCAACGCTTTTAAAAAATGATGATTTGCAAAATATTGAAAATGTAAAAGAGTTTTTGCACGATGAAAATTTAGAGATAATGGGCGGTAAAGTAGGATTTAGATCATATTCTAGTGATAGATTTGCCATAGCAGGTCAAGCCTATGATGAAAATTTTTATATGCAAAATTATAAAGCACTTTTATGGCATAAAAATAAAAATCAAGTCATACCAAATGATTTTATTCCTTTGTATTTTTCTATTGCTCATGGATCTAGAGCTTTTGCTAGTGCTATTGTTTGTGCTAGAGTGATGAGCTCATTGATTTTTGATGAGCCAAGAATAAAAAAAGAATTTTTACATGCCTTACATCCTGCAAGATTTTTAATTAGAAAGCTTAAAAAAGGACTTATTTAATCCTTGATTTATTAATTTTATATATTGGTATATTAAAATTAATATTTTAAGGAGGGTATATGAAAAGAAAAATTTTGCCAAATAATAATCAAAAATTTTTCAATGACGGACAAATGATTATTTCCAAAACAGATACTACAGGAAAAATCATATATTGCAATAGAATCTTTATTTCTCTTTCGGGCTATAGTGAGGAAGAATTATTGGGAAAACCTCATAACATAGTGCGTCATCCGGATATGCCAAAAGTTGTTTTTGAATTACTTTGGGAAAGACTTAAGAGTAAAAAAGAGATTATAGCTTATGTTAAGAATCTATCAAAAGATGGATCATTTTATTGGGTTTTGGCTTTTGTCAGTCCTTCGTTTGATTCCAAAGGAGAAGTTGTTGGGTATTATTCTATGCGTTTAAAACCCAAAAAAGAAGCAGTTGAAAAAATAGAAAAATTATACAAAGAGCTTTTGATTGAAGAGCAAAAAGGTGGAAAAGGTGCATCAAGGAAGAAACTTGATGATTATTTAAATACAAAAGGGATGAGTTATGAAGAATTGGTTTTATCAATATAATATCAATCAATCTGTAAATTATTTTGCTTTATTTTTATTTTGTTTGATGGCAATCTTGGAAATAGTAGAAAATAATATTTTTGGTTTTATTTTTTGTGTGATTGGAACTTTAGTGGTGTTATTTGGACTTGCTAGTGCTTATTATAGAAATAAAGAAGTTTTAAGGATTACTCAAGTTTTAAATGAGCTTACAAAAGGAAATTTGGAAGCAAGAATTACTCATATAGCTGTTCCAAAATCTGGAGTAGGAAAATTAAGTTGGGTTGTGAATGATTTAGCTGATCAAATGGAGGCTTTTAATAGAGAAATTCTTAATGCTATTTTAGCTGTAAAAGAACAAAGATTTTATAGAAAAGCAAGATTAGAAGGCTTAATGGGTACTTTTGCATATAATGCTAAAATTATTAATGAAGCTACTTTAGAAATAGAAAAAACTCAAAATTTATCCATAAGAAGTATTGTCGTTGAAAATGTTTCTAAGGATATGTCAGATTCTTTGCAAAAAGAATTAGCTTTGATTAATGTGAAATTAAATGATAATGCAAGCACCATGCATGATATATATGAGCAAGCAAATGATATTTCTACTCATTCTTCAAAAAGTGCCAAAAATGCAGAATTAATTTCAGTCGATTTGCAAAATTTAGGCGAAAATATCACTCAAATTCATACTTTAATGGATACTTTTTCACAGCAAATTAATAATGTTTCTTCTTTTATATCTATTATAGAAGATATTACAGAGCAAACCAATCTTTTAGCATTAAATGCAGCTATTGAGGCAGCTCGTGCAGGAGAGCATGGTAGAGGTTTTGCGGTAGTTGCAGATGAGGTAAGACATTTAGCTGAAAAAACTCAAGAGGCCGCCAAAGAAATTTCTGTGATGATTAAAGTATCAATAGAGCAAATGAGTAATATTAAAAATATAACTAATGAAGCTTATAAAGTTGCTAAAAAATCTAACTCAAGTTTAGAAGAATTTCAAGAGGTGTTTACCGGTGTTGATGAAAAAGCTAAAATTTTATTAGATGAGATTTCTAAGACAAGTGTTGATACTAATAAAATATTGCTTTATTTAGAGTGTTGCTTAAAAACATATCTAGCTTGCTCTTGTGTGATTAATTCCAAAATAGAAGATATAGAAGATAAAAATTTAGCCAAATTTGATTCTACAAGTAATATTTATGTTTTAAATCAAAATTTAAATTCTTATATAGAAAAATTATTTGATTATATAAGAAACAATCAAATAGTCAAAGAGGAAAGAAAAATTTATGCACATATTAAGCAAATTCAAGATATAAATGAAAAAATGATAAGCGAAATAGAGCATAAAAAACATATTTAATAAGAGGTTAAATGAAAAAATACATTTTTTTAAGTTGTATATGTTTAAATGTGCTTGCTTCTAATTTAGAAGAAAGCTTAAGTGAGGGTGATGTTAATATAACTAAAGAACAAAAAACAAATGCAATTTCCAAACAAGTATTTTTTCAAAAACCGCAGGAGTATCAAGCTCAAAATGTTGATTTTGGTACTTTTGCTAGTAATTCTTTAGCACAGGTTTTAAATTTAAGCTCAAAGGATAAAACAGAAGCTAGTTTAGATTATAACGCTTTAAATGTAAATATTAAAAATATCAACTCAATTTTAGATTATGATAATGCTACTTTACTTTTAGAAAAACAAGCAAGAATAGGGCAGTTAGAGCAAGCTTATTCTTTGGGAATTATTAATCGTTATGAATTTGATGAAATCAATTTTGGTTTTAATTATTTTAACGATCAATATAAACAAGCTTATGCAAAAAATAGTTTTGGTGCTGAATTGCAATTTAGTCAATATTTTAAAGCATATGCTAATCATTATGATATAAAAGAAAATAATAGTGATGATAGTACAGAGTTTGGGGTTATATTTGATTTACCTTATTTAAATGTTTTAAATGTAAATTCTAACATGAAAGAAACACAAAATCAGTATAACATTACTTATTCTCCAATTTCTATTTTGGATTTATCACTTAATTATCAAGATGAAAAAACAAGTGCAAAAGATCAAACGGCAATGTGGGTTAAGTTTAGACTAAATTATGAACAAAGTTTAAGTAAGCAATTTTATAATAGCTTTTATCGTAAAAATAGTATAGCCGAGTTTAATCGCTATGATTTTGCTACTAGGACTTATTAATTGCTTATAAAACGAGTAATGTCGTTGTAAGTTACAAATACCATTAAGCTTAAAAGTAAAGCCATGCCAAAATAACTAAGATATTCAAAACATACTTTTGGTACTTCTTTTTTAAAAATTAATTCATAAAGATTAAAAAGTATATGTCCTCCATCTAGTGCTGGTATCGGAAGTAAATTTAGTACTCCAAGATTGATGGAAATTAAAGCTGTGATTAAAAATAAAACTACTATACTAGTATTTGCTGCTTTGGAGGTTATATCCACCATAGTGATGATTCCACCCATATTTTTAGCATCTAATTCCCCACTGATGATTTTAGCAAGACCTTTAAAAATAAGCAAAGAAGCATCTATGCTTTCTTCATAAGCATATTTTAAACTGCTAATTCCTGAGTGATAAATAGTAACAAACTCACCCTTGGGTGCTATACCAATAAGAGGTTTTTGAACTTTTTGATAAAACTCATTATAGCCTTGGTCAATTTGCGGTGTTAAAGTGATATTGATAAATTTATTATCGCGTTCTATATCAAGCAGGGTTGGTTTTGCGTGAACAAGTTTGCCAATTTCTTCAAAACTTTGAATTTGAACCCCATCTATAGCTAGGATTTTATCACCAATTTGTAAATTTGCTTTTTGTGCAGCTGAGTTTGGCGCTATATCTCCAACAACAGGCGCAAGTTTTTGAACTCCTAAAAAACCTATGGCTATATAAAGTAAAAATGCTAGAAAAAAGTTAAAAAATGGTCCTGCAAAAAGTATATAAATTCTAGCTAAAGGACTTAAAGTGTTATAGCTATTTGGCTCATAATTTTTTTCACTAGGATTTAAATCATCTTGTCCTTTAAGCTTAACATAACCACCAAATGGTAGGGCGGATAAGCGATATTCTGTATTTTTGTAAGTTTTTTTAAAAATAGCTTTTCCAAAACCTATGCTAAAAATTTCTACATCAACTCTCATATGTTTTGCAGCTAAAAAATGTCCTAATTCGTGAAAAAAAATTAAAAAAGATATCACTAAAAGTGTTATTAAAAAACTAAAAGAATAAAATTTAAAACCAATAGCTAAGATAATAAATAAAAATAAATATGATTTCAATTTATACCTTTTTTTAAATGTTTTACATAAGCTAGTATGTATTCAAAAGCTGAATAAAGTGTAAGCACTAAAGCAATAAATAACAATGTATTGGCAAAAGGCCATTGCATGATTAAAAATATAATAGCTATCATTTGAAAGGTTGTTTTTATTTTGCCTGCAAAAGAAGCACTTACATCAAATTTTTCACTTACCATAACCACTCTAAAGCCGGTGATGAAAAATTCTCTTACTAAGATAATGTAAACCATCCATGGATCAGCTTTTTGCGTAAGTAATAACCCTAAAAATGCAGCTAGAATAAGCATTTTATCTGCTAAAGGATCTATAATAGCTCCAAGTTTAGTAGTTTGATTCCAAGTTCTTGCAATATAGCCATCGAAAAAATCAGTTAAAGCAGCTATGCTAAAAATAACACAAGCAAAATAATCTACCCAACTAGGATGGATATTTTCAAAATCATTAATAAGTAAAAAAAACAAAAGTGGAGCTAATAATATCCTTATAAAAGCTAAGATGTTGGGTAAATTCATACTTTTAAAATCCTTTATAAAGCACCCTTAAGGTAATATTACTTAAAGGTGGTGCCACCATCTACGATCAAAGTATGGCCTGTGATCCAATTTGCCTTATCAGAGCATAAAAATAAACATGCGCCAGCTAGATCTTGTGGCTGTCCAATGCGGTTTAGCGGACTAAGATTGATAGTTGCATTTTTTACCTCTTCATAATTTGTAAATGCTTTAAGCGCGTCAGTATCAATTGGTCCACCGCTAACTACATTTACACGGATATTTTTAGAACCAAGCTCGGTTGCAGCATATCTTGCCATAGCTTCAACCGCTGCTTTAGCTGTACCATGACCAGCATAATTTTCAATATGAACTAAATTTCCTGTTGAAGAAATAGATAATATACTACCCCCACCAACTTTTTCCATTCTTTTTGCCGCTTCTTGCGCTCCAATAACAAAAGCATTTACGGTTGCTGTGAAAATATTATTAATACCTTTTGGCTTTAATTTCATAAATTTAGTATATCCACCTACAACAGCACGACCTGAAATGATAGCATTAGAGATGAAAAAATCTATTCTATCAAAATCTTGATCAATTTTTTCAAACAACTCTTTATATGTTTCTGGTTCAAGTATATTAAATTCATAAGCCTTTGCTTTGATTTTATAATTATTTTCTAAATCTTTCACAATTTCTTGAGCTAAATCTGCATTAGAATTATAAGTAAAAGCTACATTGGCTCCTGCTTTTGCAAACTCATATACAATAGCTTTACCAATCCCTCTTGTTCCACCGCTAATTACTAAAGTTTTATTTTGAAAAAAAGTATCCATTAAAATCCTTTTATATTATAGTTTTTCATAATCGCTTCTATTTTTGTTAAATTGCAATCACTAGGTTTGCAAAGTGGCAAACGATATTCTAAAGTAGGGGTTAAGCCTGCTATATACATTGCCGCTTTAATAGGTATAGGATTGCTTTCACAAAATAAAATTTTATTAATATTATATAACTCATCATTGATTTTTTTAGCTTCAATGTATTTTTCTTTTAAAGCTAGATGAGTTAATTTTGAAATCATATCAGGAAGTAAATTTGAAGTAACTGAAATCACACCTTTACCGCCAT
Organism: Campylobacter sp. CNRCH_2016_0050h; assembly: GCF_025772605.1. Taxonomy (NCBI): domain Bacteria; kingdom Pseudomonadati; phylum Campylobacterota; class Epsilonproteobacteria; order Campylobacterales; family Campylobacteraceae; genus Campylobacter; species Campylobacter sp. CNRCH_2016_0050h. The sequence goes on from NZ_JAKMSK010000011.1 coordinate 23,358, forward strand.
TTGAAAGTATAGGATAATTAATCGCATCTTCCCCGCTTAAAAGTATCATTCTAGGTTCATGCGCTAGCAAATCAACGCATTTATCAATGCTTCCACTAGCTTCTTTTACTCCGTAAATATTTTCACAATCTCTAAATAATCTTATAATAGTTTCTGTTTGAAGCTCACACCCTGTTCTTCCTGGGACATTATATAAAAGTACAGGTATATCTATACTTTTTGCTATTTCTTTATAATGAAGATATAAACCTTCTTGTGTGGGTTTGTTATAATATGGAGTAACGCTTAAAATTCCATCAGCTCCATGCTCTTGTGCAAACTTAGCTAAACTTACAGCTTCATGTGTGGCATTGCTTCCTGCTCCTGCTAAAACCTTACAAGAACTTCCTTTGCATGCATCTAGTGCTATTTCTATACAAATTCTATGTTCTTCATGGGTTAAGGTGGCACTTTCTCCGGTTGTTCCAACAGGCACTACTACATCAATTCCATTTGCGATTTGTCTTTTGATAAGTTTATGGTAAGTTTGCTCATCTAATTTTCCATTTTTAAATGGAGTTATTAAAGCTGTCATTGCTCCTATGATGATGTTATTGTCCATTTTCGCCCCTTTTTAAGATTATTGTTGTAGATTTGTCTTCATTGAAGTATTTTCTAGCACAATGAATTAAATCATCTTTGCTTAGATTTTCTATATTTTTTTCATAATCAAGCAAAGGTTTTAAATCACCCTTTGCAAGATAAGATCCATAAATATTTGCAACGCTACTTGCATTGCTTAGTGAAAAAATAAAATCACTTTTTACGGTATTTTTGATTTTTTCCATGATAGTATCATCAAATTTGGCATTTTTTACATCTTCAAGAATTTTCAAAAGCTCTTTTTCAACATCTTCTGCTTTTATACCTTCATTACAAACACAAATAAATATAAATAAATTCTCATCTATATTTTCACTTGCATAGGCATAAAATTCATTGATTAGTTCTAATTTATCAATTAAAATTTCACTTATTAAAGAACTTTTTCCATTTCCTAAAAGCTCACTCAATGCGCAAAGTTTTGGCATATCTTTATGATTAAATGCAGGAATTTTGTATGCAAGTGCTAGTAGTTGCGTATCGCTTTCTTTGTGCAAGATCACGCGTTTAGCACCATCTTGTTCAGGTTCTTTTTCATGAACTATAGGGATTTCTTTGGTGTTTTTTATATCTTGAAAATGTTTTTTAGCAAGATTGAAAACTTCATCTTCATTAATATCGCCACTCACAAGCAAAATAGCATTTTTGGGTTGATAAAAAGTTTGATGAAAATCTTGTATATCTTCTATTTTCCAATTTTGTATATCTTTAAAAAAGCCTATTGGAGTCCAATGATATGGATGATGTAAAAAGGCATGATTGTATAATCTAAAATATAAATATCCTAAAGGATTATTATCAGTTCTCCAACGCCTTTCTTCTAAAACTACATTTCTTTCAGGCTGAAACTCATCATCTTTTAAATTTAAATTACGCATTAATTCAGCAAAAAGCCACAAAGATTTGTCTAAATTTTCACTAGAGCATTTTATAAAATAATGCGTATAGTCAAAACCAGTACTTGCATTATCCACTCCACCAAAACCCTTGACTATCTCATCAAATTCGCCTGCTTTTAAATTTTTTGTACTTTTAAAATTTAAATGTTCAAGCATATGAGCTATGCCACTTTTTCCCATTTTTTCATTTCTTGAACCAACTTTATAAAAAATATCTACACTTATAACCCCGCTTTTTTTATTCACAGGTAAAGTATAAATTTCAAGTTCATTTTCAAGAGTGATTTTTTTATAATTAATCATTTAAAATTAACTCCTATAGCTTGACTAATATGATTAAAACCATCTTGTTTTAAAAGTTCAATTAATCCTTGATTGATATTTTTAACAATGCTTGGTCCTTTGAAAATCATAGCTGTATAAATTTGAACCAAACTAGCCCCATTTTTAATGCGTTCATAAGCAAGTTCAGCACTATCTATACCACCGCTTGCTATTAAAATAGTATCTTGATAAATTTCTTTAGCTACTTCTTTAAAAAATGTCGCACTTTTTTGAGTGATTAATCTACCACTAATTCCACCAAAGGTTCTTGTATTATCAATTAAAGAATAATCTATACTAGTATTTGCCATGATAATACCATCAGCTTTTGCACTAATAGCACTTTTGCAAAGTGAAATTGCACTATCTATACTCATATCTGGAGCAATTTTTAAAATCACAGGTTTTTTTGTGATTTCTTTTGCTTGATTAAATAGGGTGCTTACAAATTCCTCACTTTGTAAATCTCTTAAATTTTTGGTATTTGGAGAGGATATATTAATCACAAACAAATCGCACAAATCTTTAAATTCTTTTAATAAAATAATATAATCATTAATAGCTTCTTCATTTGGAGTGATTTTATTTTTACCTATATTTGCTACTAAAGGTATGCTAAAAGGATAGACTTTTTTTACTTCTTTTGCGATAGCATCTTTACCTTTATTATTAAAACCCATAGCATTTTGAATACTTTCTTGTTCAACAAGTCTAAAAAGTCTAGGTTTTTCGTTGCCATTTTGAGGTTTTGGGGTGAAAGTTCCATATTCTAAAAAACCAAAACCTAAAGCACTTAGCGGTCTTATCATAGTTGCATTTTTATCAAAGCCACCTGCTAAGCCCACAGGATTGTAAAAATTTAAATTAAAAATTTCTTGATTTAAAATTTCATCATTTATTATACAATCTTTTGCAAAAAAACTAAGCCCTCCAGGAAATATACAATCTAGCGTTCGCATACTAAATTCAGCTAAAGCATGGGCATTTTCTGGATCTAATTTATATATTAAAGGTTTTAAACTTTCATAAGTCATATTTTTCCTTTTTTACAAAATAGCATATTTTACTAAAAAAATGATAATTCTTAGTTTTCATTTTCTTTAACTTTATCAGTTTTTTGTGCTTTTTGTTTTAATTTTTGATAAATTTCACAATGTTGCATTAAATAAGCATCATTTCCTATAGAAGCTATTTTTCCTTTATCAAGCACAGCAATTTTGTCAGCATTTTCTATAGTGCTAAGCCTATGAGCGATGATGAGTATTAAGCGATCTTTTTTTAAGCTTTCTATGGTTTTTACTATGGCTTTTTCACTTTCATTATCAAGTGCTGAGGTTGCTTCATCAAAAATTAAAATTTGAGGATTTTTATATAAAGCCCTTGCTATGGCAATGCGTTGTTTTTGTCCGCCGGAGAGATTTTTTCCATGTTCTTTTAATTCAGTATGTATACCACCAAGTTCTTGGACAAAATCATAAGCATTAGCTTGTTTTAAAACCTCTATCACGCGTGTTTCGTTATATTCTTTAGCATAAGCAATATTTTGAGCTATAGTGTCATTAAATATATAAATATTTTGAGTTACCAAAGAAATATTTTCTCTTAAACTAATAATATCAAAAGAGCTAATGTCTTTTTGATTGATTAAAATCTCACCACTATCTTTTTCAAAAAAATACATCAAAAGATTGATAATAGAAGATTTTCCTCCACCACTTGATCCAACTAAGGCTAGAATTTCTCCTTTATCAAAAGAAAAATTTACATCTTTTAATACCGTTTTATCTTTTTGATAGCTTAAAGAGACATTTTTAAAATGAATATTTTGGATATTTTCTGTAAGTTTTTCATCGCCACCTTTAATTTGTGGTTCTAAATCAGTTAGATAAAAAGTTCTCTCACTAGCTGCTACTGCATTTTGCAATCTTGTATAAAGTGAAGAAAGTCTTTTAATAGGAGTATAAGCCATAAATAAAGCTGTAGTAAAGCTAAAAAAAGAACCTATGCTTAAACTTCCATCAATTACTTCTTTACCACCTATTATAATTACTATTGCAAAGCCAATTGAACCCATAGATTCCATTAAAGGGCTACTTAAAGCTTCAATTCTAATGCCTTTTAAGGAAAGTTTACAAACTTCGCTATTAGTTTGGCTGAATTTTTGCATTTCATTTTTACCTGCATTAGAAGCTTTAATAAGTTCTATATTAGAAAAGATTTCACTTAATCTTGAAGTAAGATCAGAATTTTTTTCTTGAGTATTGCGTCCTATTTTTTTGATCTTTTTAGCAAAAATAGCGAGAGGGTAAATTGCTAAAGGTAAAATAACTAAAGCAAAAAAAGCAAGTTTTGGACTTTGATAAATTACCACACTTAAAAGTCCAATCGCGGTTAAACTTTCTCTTAAAATTTCAGGTATTATAGTAGAAACTATATTTTGTAATGCTCCAATATCAGAAGTACATCTGCTGATTAATTCTCCACTTCTGTATTTATGAAAAAAGCTCATATCTAAGCGCAAAAGATTGCCAAGAACTAATTCTCTTAATCTTCTTAAAATATCTGTCCCAACATAAGATATATAATAAACTTGCATATAAGCACCAAGATTTTTTAAAGCATAAATTAAAACAACAAGTAAAGGCATGTAATAAAGCAAATCAACATTTTTTTCTATAAAAATTTTATTTAAAATAGGCTCTATGATGTATGCACTAGCTGCTGTGCCACCACTAGTTAAAAGCATGCCAATAATAGCTAAGACAAAATAAAACCAATAATCTTTATAATAAGGCTTAAAGCGAGTAAAAACTTCTTTAAGTTTCATTTCTTTGTAATTTTTATCCATTTTTCTCCCATACTACACCATTTGGTGTATCCATTAAAAGAATATTTTCTTTAGCTAACTCATCACGAATTTGATCTGCTAAGGCATAGTTTTTTTCTTGCTTTGCCTTATTGCGTAGAGCGATTTTTTCTTCTATTTCTTGACATTTTTCTTCACTAATGCCAAATTGAAAATATTTTATAGTATCCATAAAACCTATACCAAAAATAAAAGCGAGTTCTTTTAAGGTTTTTTCTAATTGTATTTTATAAGCTTTGTCTTTTAGATTTTGATCTAAGTAAATATTACTTTCATTGATAAACTCATCAAGTAAAGCCAAGGCTTTAGAGGCATTTAAATCATCATTTAAAACTTCTAAGATATTTTTAGCTACTTCACTTTCTATGGTAGTTTTTTCATCTATAAAAGCATTTAAATTTAAGCGTTTTTTTAAGCGATAAAATTTATCAAGTCTTTTTTTAGCAGCTTGTAAGTCTTCCAAAGCATAGTTAAAATGTGCTCTATAATGCACACTTAAAAGATAAAATCTCAAAACCTCTCCACTAAAAAGCTTTAAAGAATCTTTTAGAAAAAAGCTATTTCCCAGGCTTTTGCTCATTTTTTCACCATTAATTTGCACAAAGCCATTATGCAGCCAAAAATTAGCCAACTCATGATTGTTTTTACAACGACACTGACAAGCTTCATTTTCATGATGAGGAAAAAGTAAATCTATGCCTCCTGCATGAATATCAAGTTTATCTTTAAAAATACTTTCTATCATCACAACACATTCTGTGTGCCAGCCTGGTCTTCCTTTGCCAAAACTTGCAGGATAAAATTTTTCATCAAATTTCCATAAAACAAAATCGCTATCATTTTTTTTAGCCACGCTTTCTTCTAGGCGTGATTGGTTATCTTCTAAATTTCTTTTAGAGATATAAAAGTATTTATCATCTTTGCTGGTATCAAAATAAATTCCATCTTCAAGTTTATAAGCTAGGTTTAATTCTAAAAGTTTTTCTATATATATAATCATTTGCTCAATATAAGCTGTAGCCTTTGGCTTAAAGTTAGGTTCTAAGATATTAAGCGCTTGCATATCTTCTTCATATCTTTTAATATAAAAATTTGTAATTTCTTCTAAACTTTTACCACTTTCTTGTATTTTTTTTAAAATTTTATCATCAATATCAGTGTAATTTCTAGCAAAAATCACTTCATAATCACTTGCTAGTAAAACTCTTCTTAAAAAATCAAAACAAACACTACTTCTTGCATGTCCTAAATGTGCATCATCATATACAGTAGGCCCGCATAGATAAATGTTTGCTTTTTTTGCCTCATTTGGGATAAATTCACATTTTTTCTTTAAAACACTATCAAAAAAAACCATTAAAATAAACCTTTAAAAAAATGATAAATTTCAATTAAAAATTGTATTAAAATATCTTTAATTTCAAATAAGCCTAGAGCAAATAAACTTAAAAATACTATACTAATAAGCCAAAATTTAATCCTAAAAATACCCCAAAGATTTTTAAAGCCAAATTCTTTAATATTAGCATATAATAAATAAAAAGCACTAATAGATGAAGCTAATGCAATGCCTAAACTCTTATAAGCTTCTTCTTTGATAAGTAAAATAATCACTATGCTAAAAAATGCTGAAATAAAAAGTGTTTTAAAGGCTATTATAGCGGCTATTTTTTGTTTAAATTTAGCATAAAGCCACAAAGAGAAAAGTTTTTGCAAACCAAAAGGTAAAAGTCCTAAAAGATAAGCTTGTAATAAAAATGCAGTGATTTTTGTATCTTCTTGATTAAAATTTCCTCTTTGAAATAAAAACTCCACAATTTCTTTAGCTAAGATAATCCCAACTATACTAGCTAAAATCAAAAGCACACTTAAATATTCAAAAGCTTTTTGCATAAAAGCTAAGGCTTTTTGTTCTTCATTTGCTTTTAAATGTCTTAGTATTTTTGGAAAGCTTACTTGACTTAGAGCGATTGCAAAAAGAGCTAAAGGAAGCTGAAAAACTCTGTTAGAATAATACAAATATGAAATACTTCCAGCCATTAAAAAACTAGCTATAGTAGTATCTAATAATGAACTAATTTGATTTGCCGAAGAGCCTAAAAGTCCATGGGTAAAAGTAGAATGAAATTTATCTAAATTGGTCTTTGTTTTTTTAAGTTTTATGCTTAAATACATACTTTTTAAAATTCTAGTGTTTTTTAAAGCAAAAATATGCCATATAAGTTGAGCTAAACCACTTAAGACAGTCGCATATGAAAAATAATACAAGGCCTCTAAAGGCTCATCTTGATTGACAAAAAAACCTGCAATCACAACAAAAAGATTAAAAAATGAAGCAGAAAAAGAAGTGATGAAAAAATTTTGCTTATAATTTAATAAAGAGCCTAAAAAAGTTACCAAAAAAATAAAAAACAAATACCAAAAATTAATAGAAACCAAAGGCGCAGCTAGAATAATCGTTTCTTTATTAAAGCCAAAAGCAAAAATCTTTGTAAAAAATTCAGCAAAAAAACTCACTAAAATACAGGTTAAAAAAACAATTATACTAAATTGCAATAAAACATTTATACAAAAAGCACCTTTTTTACTTGCTTTTAAAAAACTTGGTAAAAAAGCTTGTCCAAAGGCCCCTTCTGCAAAAATTCTTCTAAAAAAAGCAGGCATTTTTAAAGCCACAAAGAAAATATCGCTATAAATTCCAGCTCCTAAGTACAAAGCTAAAACAATATCTCTTAAAACGCCCATAATCCTAGAAAATAAAATTCCTAAGGCATTGATGATGAAATTTTTAAAAACAATATTTTTTCTCATTAATTTTCATTCTTTAAACATTAGTTTGAGTATTATAAAATTTTTAATAGAGCTAATTTTAACTAAATTTTGATTTTATTTTTGCTAAAATCAAAATTTTATATATAATAAGGAAGCTTAAGCTATGGAAGAAAAGAAAATTTTATACACTAAAGACCCTTATAGAGAGCTTTTAATATTTGCTTCTGAAAATAAATGTGAAGTTGATGAACTTGATTTTAGGTTGTTAAGTTTTAGTACTTCTTATACTTATGATAATCAAGAATGGATAAAAGTTAATGAAAAAGAGTTGAAAATTTTTGAAGAAGATGAGAAATTTTTAAATCATGAATTAAATATAGAACAAGAATATAAAATAGAAATTTATTTTAAAAAATTTGCACGCATTTCAACTTTTGAAGTTAGCTTGCATGCTAATGAGCTTTGTACTTTATTAAAAGCTAGTGTTAGAGCTAGTGAAGCTATTACTTTTCATGATAAATTAGCACTAGAGCTTTTAGAAGCTATTTATAAAGTGATGATAAAAGAAAAATATTTGCTTGGGCTTAGAATTTTTGATTTTAAAAAGCAAATTATTGATTTTAATGCTAAGGTTAAAGAGAAGCAAAAATTTGATTTTGAAGTTGAATTTGAAGTATGTAAAGGAATTAATCCGCAAGAGCCTACAAATGAAGAAATAAAATATCATTATTTAGAAAATCTAAAAAAGTATAATGATGTGATGAATAGAAACTATGTAGCGCCTATAGGAAAAGACGAGGTGGCTATTGAGAGAATTAAGCCAAAAGAGGGTAGCGATGGCAAGGATTTAAGATTTAAAATTTTAAAAGCACTTCCACCAAAAATAAACAAAGAAAAAGTTATTTGTTCTGATAAATTTGAAGTTAAAGAAGATGATGAGAGTATAAAATATATTGCTAAAAAAGATGGTTTTATTATACAAAGAAAATCTATTTATGAGATAGAAAATTATTTAGAATTTAGTAAGGTTGATTTTAAAAGTACAGGTTCTATTTGGGCGGGTTTTGATAAGCAAGTTATTATTGTGATTAAAAATACAAACACTCTAGAAGATGCAATAGGTCCTAGAATTACTGTTGAGGCTCAGGAATTAGAAGTTACTGGTAATATGGCTCAAGATTCTGTTTTAAGAGGTAAAAAGATAATTCTTAAAGGCAATATGCATCATAAAAGCACTATTATAGGACAAAAGGTTGAGGTTAATATCTTAAGAGGATATTGTGAGGCCGAGGAGGTTTTTGCTGAAACTTTGGAAAATGGCTCTATCAAGGCTAAAAAAGTAAATATTAAAAAGGCTATGGGTGGAGAGATTATTGCTGATGAAATTTACATACAAGAACTCGGCGGAAATTGTTTATGTAGTGCTAAAAGTTTAATCCATGTTGAAAAAATTCAAGGCAGTGGAAATAAATTTATAATTCAAGATCTTAAAGCTTTTGGAGAAGAAAAAAGCGGAGAAGAGATACTAATACATGTTGATGGATTGAAAAAAGAACAAGAAAATTTAGCTAAAGAAATAGAAGAGACTAAACACACAATCAATATAAGTAAAGACTCCATACGAATTTTACAGCAAAAAGTAAAAGAATTAATGAGTGCAAAAAGAGCTATACCGCAAGCTTATAAAGCTACTATTAAAGATTTTAATCAAAAGATTGAAAATCTAAGTATTTTTGCCAATAAAATAGAATCTTTAAAAGAAGAAGAAAAAGCAAACATAGAAAAGCTTAAGAAAATTCAAGAAAAACTTTTAAAATCTAAGATTATTAATAAAAGTGGAAAATGGATGGATTTAAATGAAATTAAATTCATTTTGTTAAACCCTAGAAAAGAATTAAGCTATTATCCTCATGATGAAGAAAAAATTCAATGTTTTGAGCTTCAAAAAATTGATACAGAAAATGAGATGGAACTTTTTGAAATTCGTGCTATTAGCAATTACAAGGAAGAAACTAAATGATAGTGGCAATTGAAGGAATAGTGAGTAAAAAAGAACCTACTTTTGTAGTTTTGAAAACTTCAAGTGGGGTAAGTTATGGTGTTTTTGTTTCGCTTTTTTGCTCAAGTAATTTTGAAAAAAATCAAAAGATTGAGTTTTTAATCACACAAATTATCAAAGAAGACTCTCATAAATTATATGGATTTTTAGATATAAATGAGCAAAAAATGTTTGAATTATTAATCAAAATTAGTGGTATAGGAGCAACTACTGCTATGGCACTTTGCTCAAGCTTAGATACTAATACTTTTTATGCGGCTTTACAAAATGGCGATGAGAATGTATTTAAAAAGGTTCCTGGTATTGGTCCAAAAAGTGCAAAAAGAATTATAGCTGAGTTAAGTGATGCAAAAATCAATATAGAAAATTCTAATCAAGACCAAGCACAAGCTTTGGCAGCTTTACTTTCACTTGGTTTTAAACAAGAAAATATTTTAAAGGTTTTAAGAACTTGTGAGAGTAAAAATACTAGTGAGCTTATTAAAGAGGCTTTGAAAAAATTAGCATAATAAAAGGAAAAATATAATGATATATGGTGTAATTTTTGGTGCAAATTCTTATGAGCATGAAATTAGCATTGTAAGTGCTGTGGTATTAAAAAAAGTACTTAAAGCACAAAAAAAATTTATATTTTGTGATAAAAATAAGGAATTTTTTCTTATAGATGAAGAAAAAATGAATGCAAAAACTTTTAGCAGCGGTGCTTATAAAAAAGAAAAAGCCTTGGTGCTAAAGCAGGGTGGGTTTTTTATAAAAACTATGTTAAGTGAGAAAAAACTTGACATTGATATAGCGATAAATATCATACATGGAAAAGATGGTGAAGATGGCAAAATAGCTGCTTTGCTTGATTTTTATGGTATAAAATACATAGGCCCACGCATAGAAGCTAGTGTTTTATCTTTTAATAAGGTTTTAACTAAACTTTATGCACAAAGCGTAGGGGTGAAAACACTTGATTATAAGGTTTTAAATTTGCATAAAGAGCAAAATGTATCTTTGGATTTTCCTTGTATTTTAAAGCCTGCAAGATTAGGTAGTAGTATAGGTATAAGTATAGTTAAAGATGAAAGCGAGCTTAAGTATGCCAAAGATGTTGCTTTTGAATTTGATGAGGATGTTGTGGTAGAACAATTTGTAAGTAATATTAAAGAATATAACTTAGCAGGTTGTATGATAGATGAAAAAATGGAATTTTCTATTATTGAAGAGCCTAGAAAAAATGAAATTTTAGATTTTGAACAAAAATATTTAGGTTTTTCAGAAAGTTCTAAAGTAAGTGAAGCAAATATTAGTGAAGAATTAAAACAAAAATTAAGGGATAATTTTATTAGAATCTATAATCCTTTATTTAAAGGAGCTTTGATTCGCTGTGATTTTTTTGTGATAGATGATGAGGTTTATTTAAATGAGATCAATCCAAATCCAGGATCTTTAGCAAATTATTTATTTGAAGATTTTACTAATGTAATTAATAGTCTAGCTAAAAATATAGAATTTGAAAAGCAAATTAAGATTGATTATGCTTTTATTCATAGTATTAATGGACAAAAAGGTAAGCTATAATCATGGCTACTTTTAGCAAAGATGAAATTTATACTGCAACTGAAGTGGTAAGAAATTTCAGCACTATGCTTGAAAAAACAAAAAAAAGTGAAAATGGTAGAGTAGTGATTGTAAAAAACAATAAATTTGAAGCTGTACTTTTGAACTTTGAAGAATATGAGCGTTTAAATGAAGCTGTGATGCTTTTAGAAAAGATTTACAAAGATAAAAAAGGCTAGAAATGGCAAAAACTAGAGTATATTCTAATGGGTATTTTTATAATTTAAGTTATGAAATCATCAATCCAAAATGTGAAAAAATAATTCTTATTTTACATGGTTGGGGTGCTAATAAAGAGCTTATGAAACAAGCTTTTGAAAAGCCTTTGAGTGATTTTAAGCAAATTTATTTAGATTTACCTGGTTTTGGAAATTCAAGTATAGATGCACCTATGGATTCTTATGCTTATGCAAAGGTTGTAGAAGACTTTTTAACTACGATAGAGCAAAAAGCAGATTATTTAATGGGGCATTCTTTTGGCGGAAAAGTTGCGACTATTATGTGCCAAAATGCTAATTTTCAAGGTTTGATTTTGCTTTCTAGTGCAGGCGTGGTTTTACCAAAAAGTTTTAAAGTGAAGTTTAAAATAGCCTTGTTTAAAATTTTGAAAAATCTCCCTTATGGGGATTTTTGGAGGAAATTTTTTATTAGTAAAGACGCTCAAGGCATGAATGAAGTGATGTATGAAACCTTTAAAAAGGTTGTTAATGAAAATTTAGAAAATGAATTTCAAAAGCTTAAAAATCCTATTTTGATTTTTTGGGGTAATGAAGATAAGGCTACACCTTTAAAAAGCGGAGCAATTATCCATTCTTTAGCACAAAAAGGGAAATTTTTTGCATTAGATGGGGATCATTTTTTCTTTTTAAAACATGCTGATTTTATAAATGAAAAAATACATGAGGAATTTTTAAAAAATGATTAGTATGATAGCTTTTTTAAGTTTGAATTTTTTACTTGGATTTTATCTGATTTTAGCCTTACAATGGTATTCTTATAAATTTTCACGCATAATTTTACACTTTCCCAAACCTTTATGGCATTTGTATTTTTTAATAATTCCTTATTTTGCTTTTGTGTTTTCTTTGTATAGTGGAAATTTTTATTTATATTTTATAGTTTTTGCTCTATCTTTACTATATGGTGGATATTTATATAAAAATTTAGATAAAAAGCTAGTTTTTACTGCTAGGATTAAGCGTTATTTTTTATTTTTGTTACTTTTTAGCTTGATATTTATGCCATTTTTTTGGATAGGTTTAGAAGCTTTAGTAGTTACATTTTTATTAAGCTTTTTTGTGGAAAAAATTAATCAGAAAAGTTTTATAAAAAAAGCAAGTAAAAAGATTTGTGATAATCCAAATTTAAAAATTATTCTAATAACTGCAAGTTTTGGAAAAACAAGTATAAAAAATTTTTTATACGAACTTTTAAAAGATGAGTTTAAGTGCTATAAGACTCCAAGAAGTGTTAATACTTTTATGGGTATAGTAAAAGATATCAATGAAAATTTGGAAAATAATACTGAAATTTATATCGTAGAAGCTGGTGCAAGAGAGCAAAATGATATTTTAGAAATTACAGAGTTTTTAAATCCTCAAATTTGCATAGTAGGTGAGATTGGTTTGGCACATTTGGAATATTTTAAAACTCAAGATAATATCCGCAAAGCTAAGTTGCAAGCTTTAAAATCCAAGCGTTTAGAAAAATACTTTTTACACTCAAGCACCTTATATGAAAATGAATTTTATGATGAGTATTTAAGTGATGTTAGGGCAAGTTTGGAAGGATTGGATTTTAAAATAAGATTAGATGATAGTATTTATGATTTTCATGCAAATTTACTAGGTGCTTTTAATGCTTATAATATTAGTGTGTGTATTTTGCTTGCACATTATTTAGGAATTAAAATAGAAAATATTACAAAAAGCGTATCGAATTTAAAGGCAGTAGAACATCGCTTGCAAGTGATTTCTAAAGAGCCTAAATTTATCATAGATGATGGCTTTAATGGAAATTTTAAGGGTATGAGTCAAAGCTATGAGCTTTGTAAAAGCTATCAAGGAAGAAGAGTTTTAGTAACTCCTGGTATAGTTGAAGTTAATGAAGAAGAAAATATAAAATTATGTAAAATTATTAATGAATGTTTTGATTTTGTGATTATTACTTCAGAGGCTAATAGCGCGATTTTACAAAAACATATCACATTAGATTTTTATGTATTAAAAGAAAAATCTCAACTTGTGCAAACTTTATCAAGATTAACTCAAAATGGGGATTTGATTTTATTTTCCAATGATGCGCCAAGTTTTATGTAAAACCATTTAGCTTAAAAAGGCCAAATGGTCTCCATAAATTTTGTCCCCCAAGGCTTGCGTGTAGATTTGTCTATATCGCCTTCTGTTTTATAAAGAATCTTTGCATCAGCTATATATTTACTATCTATCATATTATCTTGAGAAATATCATAAGGTCTTATAACCCCACTTAGTTGAATGATTTGTTTTTCTCCATTGATTAAAAGCTCACGACTTCCTTCTATAAAATAATTTCCATTAGATAAAACCTTAATTACTCTAGCAGAAATTGTAGTTTGGAAATTTTCACTTCTAGTTTGGCTTCCTGTGCCTTGATATTGTGAAGTACTTGCTGTGGTATAGCCTATATTTGTATAGTCATTAACAAAATCTCTAACTTTGCTAAGTCCAGCACCTGTAGTTATTTGTCCACCGCCTAAATTTACATTGTTGTTTTTGCTTGTAGATTTAGAGCCTTGTGAATTTTGTGTAGCATTTTCTCTAATGACTACGGTTACCAAGTCATTTACATTCATTGCTTTTTTATCAGAAAATAAAGGGTTATCTCCTTTACCAAACAGCGATCCAGGATTGCTTTGAGTATTATGATTTTGCTTAGGAGCTAGTTCTTCTACATAAGTAGGTGGTTTCATATTAATATGTGGATCAACTGTGGCACTACAGCCAAACATTACAAAAGGTAACAAGTAAAAATTAACATTTTTAAATTTCATAGCTTTATAACCTTATATTATTATGATGAATTTTAAAATAATTATATTATAAAAAACAATTATTTTGTTAAATAAAGAGGAAAAAATGAAATCTATGTTTTTATTAAACTGCATTGATGAAAAATTTTTGCAGCAGTGTTTAGAAAAGGTACGAGGTAAAATAGCTTTTTACTTTCCTGTTTTTTGTGAAAAAAATAAAGAAAAAATTACTTCATTTTGCACAAAAAGAAATCTTAAAATAGATTTTTTTAGTAGTTTTGAAAAAAATGAGTATCAAGGTAAATTCACTCAAAATTTAAATGATTTTTTTAAAAAAATTATTGAAGATTTTGAGAAAACAAAAAAAGAAAATGATTTTACTATGGTAGTTGGAGTAGATGATTTTGGCTTGATGGGGGATTTAAATTTGAATATAGCCTTAGCTAAAGAGCTAAACACTCCATTGTATGCAAAAAGTCAAGATGAAAATCATACTATGTTAAATTTTTTACTAAGCCAAAAGCTTAGCGACTTTGTTTTGTTAAAAGAAAATGAAGATTTTACTCAAGATTTATTACAAGAATATACTTATAAAACTCAGGCAAGATTTTCTTATGAGCTTTTTGAAAAAGCAAAAGCAGATAAAAAAATAGTAGTTTTACCTGAAAGTTTTGATGAAAGAGTATTAAAAGCTAGTGAATTTTTGATACAAAATGAAATTGTTGATTTGATTTTGCTAGGTGATAGCAATGAAATTTGTGCGAAAGCCAATAGTTTAAATATCAATATCGATGGTGTGCGTATTATAAATCCTAAAAATTCTCAATATAATGAAGAATTTGAAGAGCTTTTATATGAAGCTAGAAAAAGCAAAGGTATGAGTAAAGAAGAAGCTAAAAAACTCGTGCAAGATAAAACTTATTTTGCGACTTTACTTGTGCATACTCAAAAAGCTCATGCTATGGTAAGTGGTGCAAGTACAACTACTGCTGAAACTATTCGTCCTGCCTTGCAAATTATCAAAACAAAACCTGATGTGAGTTTGGTTTCTGGTATGTTTTTTATGTCTTTAGAAGATAAGGTTTTGGTTTTTGCTGATTGTGCTGTTATGCCAAATCCAACCCCTGAACAACTCGCTGAAATTGCTTATGTGAGTGCAAATAGTGCTAAAGCTTTTGGACTTGAACCTAAAGTGGCTTTACTTTCATATTCTAGTGGAGATAGTGGGAGTGGAGCTAGCGTGGATGCAATTAAAGAAGCTAGTAAAATAGCTAAAGAAAAATATCCTCAACTTGAGCTAGAAGGTCCTATACAATTTGATGCAGCATATGATATGCTAACAGCAAAAAGTAAAATGCCAAATTCTAAAGTAGCAGGAAAGGCAAATGTATATGTGTTTCCTGATTTAAATGCGGCAAATATTTGCTATAAAGCAGTACAAAGAACAGCAAATTCTTTAGCTATTGGCCCGATTTTACAAGGTCTTAAAAAGCCAATTAATGATTTAAGTAGAGGTTGCTTGGTGGAAGATATTGTTAATACTGTGATTTTAAGTGCTATTCAAGCACAAGAATAAGGATAAAAATGAAAATATTAGTTTTAAATTCAGGTTCATCTTCAATTAAATTTAAGCTTTTTGAAAAAGATGAAGCCCTAGCATCTGGTTTAGTAGAAAAAATAGGCGAGCAAAGCTCTAAAATAGAACTAAAAGATCTAAAAAGTGGTCAAAAATACCAAAAAGAATTAGCAATTAAAGATCATGAGCAAGGTATTGAATTAGTAAATGAATTATTTGCTCAAAGTGGAATTTTACATGATTTAAATAAGCTTGATGGGTGTGGACATAGGATAGTTCATGGAGGTCCAAATTTAACTAAACATTGTTTAGTAGATGATGAAATTTTAAAAGAAATTGATAGGGTTTCTCATATAGCACCTTTACATAATCCTGCACATTTAATAGGTATTAAAACTATGATAAAAGCAGCTCCAAAAGTTCCCAATGTGACAGTTTTTGACACAGCTTTTCATCAAAGCATGCCTGATTATGCTTATATGTATGCTTTGCCTTATGAGTTTTATGAAAAACACCAAGTTAGAAAATACGGCTTTCACGGTACTTCACATTCTTATGTAAGTAAACAAGCTGCACATATACTTGGTAAAAATATTAATGAATTTAATGCAATTAGCGCTCACCTTGGAAATGGTGCGAGTGTTTGTGCTATAGAAAATGGAAAATGCGTAGATACTTCTATGGGTTTTACTCCACTAGAAGGTTTGATTATGGGAACTAGATGTGGTGATATTGATCCTGCTGTATTGCCATTTTTAGCAAAAGAATTAAATTTAAATCCATCTGATTTAGATACTATAATGAATAAAAAAAGTGGTGTTTATGGAATTTGTGGGTTTAATGATTTTAGAGATATTGAAGCGCAAATTGAAGAAAATAACGAAAAAGCAAGACTTGCTCTTGATATGTTTTGTTATCGTTTGAGTAAATATATTGGCTCATATTTTGCGATTTTACCTAGAGTCGATGCGTTGATTTTTACAGCTGGTATTGGAGAAAATGATAATATTGTTAGAGCAAAAGTTTGTCAAAGACTAGCACATTTGGGATTTGATATAGATTTAGATAAAAATACACAACTTAGAAATGGTGAGATTAGTAAAAAAGACTCTAAAATTAAAATTTTAATTGTTCCAACAGAAGAAGAATTAGAAATAGCTAAAATTACCACAGAACTTATTAAAAAATAAATAACCTTGAGTTTTAAACTCAAGGTTTGTTTTAAAATGCAGGAACTACAGCACCTTGGTATTTTTCATTGATAAAATCTTTTACTTTTTGACTTTGCAAAGCCTTTATTAAAGCTTTGATTTTAGGATTATCTTTATTATCTTGTGTAGTTACTAAGATATTTGCATAAGGACTTTCTTTACTTTCTATTAAAATAGAATCTTTTACAGGATTTAAATTTGCTGATAAAGCATAGTTTGAATTAATCACTGCAAAATCAACATCATCTAAAGCTCTTGGAAGTTGTGCTGCTTTTAACTCTTTAAATTTGATATTTTTTGGATTATCTTTAATATCAAGTGGAGTTTTTAATGCGATATTTTTAAAACTAACTAGTTTAGTACTAGCGATAATATCTAAAGCTCTGCTTTCATTTGTCGGATCATTTGGTACAGCTATAGTAGCATTTTGTGGAAGATCTTGGATATTTTTATATTTTTTAGAATAAACAGCCATTGGTTCGATGTGAACTTTTGCAACGCTAATTAATTTTGTGCCTTTATTGGCATTAAACTCATCCAAATAAGGTTGGTGTTGGAAGAAATTCGCATCAAGTTCTTTGCTATCTGTACTAAGATTTGGTAAAACATAGTCATTAAATTCTTTAATTTCTAATGTATAACCTTCTTTTTTTAATAAATCTTTAGTTTGTTTTAAAATTTCAGCATGAGGCACAGGTGTTGCACCTACAGTGATAACTTCATTAGCAAATAAACTTGCACCTAAAATTGTGCTTGCAGCGAGCAATTTTAACAATTTCATATTAACTCCTTTTTTATAGTTTTTTAAAATGTTTGATTATATTGTAAAAATATTAATAAGATGAGAAAAGTTTTATTTTTGTTTGTTTTTATATTCTTTAGAAAAGCATTTAAGTTCTTTTATAAATTTTATATAACCACCTTTATACCAACTTTTTTGAGCATTAATAAGGGCTTTTCCAATTTTATAAGAATAAGTATTTTGATTTTTAATACCCTCGCTTTTGTAATCATCATAGCTTGATAAAGGTGGAAGTTTAAGGTAAGGTTTTGTTTTCAAATCTTTTTGGTATTGTTTAGCTAGTTTTGTGTGTTTGTAATAAATCTTTAGTAGAGTAAAAGGTAAAAAAGGAATTTTTTTCTTATTCTTAGTGCACTCTATAAAGGCATAACCTAGTTTGTATGATAAATGATATCTTGTGCGTTGGATGGATTGCTTGTTGTCTTTGTGAAAAGAGCCTATATATTTACTTCCTCCAAGTTTTAACCATTTTTCATAATATTCTTGCCATTTAGGCCATGTTTGATTGCAAAATTTACTATTCCAAAAACGACTGTTGGTGCCACAAGCATGAACTATAGAAGCATTTTGTGTAAGATTTGTAAGATAATGAGTACTTCCCGTGTATTTGTCTTTTAAATTTTTGACTTTAAAGTGATTTTCATAAACCATTAAGGAAAAAATTCCTTGATCTTGCCAATTTTTAGTATTTTGTGAAAGATAATTATAAATGAATTGATAACACTGTAAAGGATTTGGTATAAGATTGTTAAAGACTAAAATTCCTGTTTGATATACACGCTTATTAAGATATTTTTTTTCTAAAGGCAGTGCTGTGTGAATTAATGTTTTACCTAATCTTGCACCAAAATGATATTTTCTAGCTCTTAATTTACTAAGTTCATCTATACTTTTTAAAAGTAAAACATCAAAATCAAGATAGATAATACTTTCGCATTCATCTAAAAACCTAAAAGCTTCAAATCTTGCAAAAGCCATATGCGTCCATCTTTTTAAGAAAAATAAATTATTAATATCGTTTTGATTTTTATCAAGAGTGGTTAAAAAATCTTCTTGGGTAAAAAGAATAAATTTAATTGTTTTGTTTTTAACAATTTTTTGCATGATATTTTGATCGTTCAAGCTAAAACCATCATGTAAAATGTAAAACACATCTACCTTTTCACCCATAACATCCATGATATTAATGAGCAAGGTTCCTATGGTAAAGCTTGAATTTTTAGTCGCAGCTAGTAAAATACCAAGTTTATGCTTCATTGTTTATCTTTTGGTGATTTTATAAAGAATATTTCCTATAAATTGTATGATTTGCACTAGTATAATTAAAATCACAACAGTTTGAATCATAATATCAGTTCTAAAGCGCTCATAACCATAGCGAATAGCCACATCACCCAAACCACCACCACCAACAGTTCCTGCCATAGCAGAAAAACCAATAACAATAATCAAAATTAAAGTAATACCATTAATAATACTTGGTAAAGCCTCGCTAAACATAACTTTAAAGATAATTTGTGCTTTACTAGCTCCATAAGATCTTGCTGCTTCAATGATAGCAGGATCAATTTCTTTAAAAGCACTTTCTATCATTTTGGCTAAATAAGGCGCAATTCCTATGGTAAGTGGTACTATGGTAGCAGTTGTTCCTATGCTAATACCAATGAGATATTTTGTAAAAGGACTTAAAACTACAATAAGTACTAAAAATGGAAAAGATCTTAAAATATTGATAATAAAATCAAGCACGCTATAAATGCTTTTATTTTCACATAAGCCACCTTTATCAGTAACAGTAAGTACAATTGCAGGGATAAGCGCGATTAAAAAGGCTAAAAAAGTGGCTGTAAAACTCATATAAAGAGTTTCTAGTAATGCCGGATAAAGTATATTTTCAAAATTTCTTAAAATTGTTTCTAAGTTCATTACACAAGCTCCCAAATAACGCCATTTTCTTGTAAATAATTTAAAACTCTTTCTTGATCTTTGGCTTCTATATTGATCACCAAATTTCCTAAAGCATTGTTGTTTAGTTTTTCTATCTTACCCCAAACTATATTAAAATCAATATTTAAACTTCTAGCCATATGAGTGATAATGCTTTGGTTTGCTTTTTCTTTGCAAAAATATAAACGCACATTAACTCCATTTTGTGGTAAAAAATCACTCTCACCTAAGAATTCACGCATTTTTTCACTTGGTTTTAAGAATAAATCTTCGATTTTCCCTTGACCTATAATTTGTCCATGCTCTAGCAATACAGCCTTTTGTGCTATTTGTTTTACTGCTTCCATTTCATGAGTTACTAATACTACACTGATGTTAAATTCTTGATTGATTGTGGCAATAAGTTCTAAAATATTATTTGTAGTATTTGGATCAAGCGCAGAAGTAGCTTCATCACTTAGTAAAATTTTAGGATTTAAAGCAAGGGCTCTGGCTATGGCTACCCTTTGTTTTTGCCCACCACTTAGTTCATTTGGATATGCCTTGCTTTTGGCTAAAAGTCCCACAAGATCTAAAAGCTCATTAACTCTTTTTTGAATTGTACTTTTGTCAAAATTATGAATTTCTAAAGGCATAGCTACATTTTCAAATACATTTTTTCTACTCATAAGTGCAAAATGCTGAAAAATCATTCCTATATCTTTTCTAAATACTCTTAACTCTTTTTCTTTTAAAGTAGCTATTTCTTTACCAAAAACTTCCACACTACCGCTTTGATAATTTTCCAAACCATTAATACATCTTAGCAAAGTTGATTTTCCTGCCCCGCTATGTCCAACAAGAGCATAAATTTCTCCTTCTTTAACTTCTAAAGAAACATCATTTATAACTAGTTCTTTGCCATAATATTTTTTAAGATTTTGTATTTTTATCACTTATTAGCCTTCTAAATTAGAAATTTCATCATTGATTTTTTCAAGTTGAGCTTTAATATTTTCAAGTTGAGTTTTATTTTGCTCAACAACCACAGCAGGTGCATTAGAGATAAATTTTTCATTTTTCATCATAGCATCTAGCTTGTTAAATTCTTTTTCAAGTTTTGTTTTTTGACTATTAAGTCTATTTAAAACACCGCTTAAATCAAGATCTTGAGTTGGTATAAATACTTCTAAATTCTCGCTTACATCTCTAATGGATTTTTCCAAATTTGTATTGATAAACTCGATGTTTTCACATTTTGCAAGTGTTGAGATGAAATTAGTGTAATTTTTTAACTCAGCCATTAAACTCTCATCGTTTAATTTTATACAAGCTTTTTGAATTTTTGCATTTGCAAGTTCTACTAGGGTTTTTGCACGACGTAAGCTTACTATACTTTCTATAATGATATTAAATAATTTTTCGATTTTTTCATCTCTAGAATTAAATTTAGGATATTTTGAAATCATTATAGATTCATGAGTTTGGATAGAAGTTTTACTTAACTCATGGTATAAATACTCACTAATAAATGGCATAAAAGGATTTAAAAGCTTTAATGCTTCTTTAAAAATGCTTCCAAGTTCTTTTATACTTGATTTTTCAGCCTTACTAAGCTCGATCCCCCAATCACAAAATTCATCCCAGAAAAATCTATACAAAGTATTTGCCGCATCATTAAAGCGGTAATTATCTAAATTTTCTCTTGTTTCTTTTACGCATACTTCAAAACGAGATAGCATGTATTTTGCCAAGTTAGTTTGAATTTTGCTTTTATCTAAATCTTCAAATTTTTCTTCATTTAAGAGTAAAAATTTACTTGCATTATAAAGCTTGTTGGTAAAATTTCTAACTTGTATGAGTTTGTCATTGCTTAACTTTATATCTCTACCTTGGATAGCTAAAAGAGCAAGAGTAAAACGCAAGATATCAGCACTATATTCATCCACGCTTTGCACAGGATCAATGACATTACCTAAAGACTTACTCATTTTTCTACCTTGCTCATCTTTAACCAAAGCATGCAAATATATATCTTTAAAAGGAAGTTCACCTAAGGCATTAGTGCTTTGAAACATCATTCTAGCAACCCAGAAAAACAAAATATCAAAACCAGTGATTAATAAAGAATTTGGATAAAAATCTTTTAAATCATCTTCATGCCAAAGTGTATTTTTACCCCAGTCTTTATTACCCCAACCTAAAGTACTCATAGCCCAAAGACCTGAAGAAAACCAAGTATCTAAAACATCAGGATCTTGTTTGAAATTAGTGCTTTGGCATTTTGGGCATTGGCTTGGAGTTTCTTCGCTTGCCCATTCATGAGAGCATTCACAGTAATACACAGGAATTTGATGACCCCACCAAAGTTGTCTTGAAATACACCAATCTTTTAAATCCCTCATCCAAGCATTAAAACTATTAATCCAATGTGCAGGGTAGAATTTACTTCCACCAAGATTAACTTTTTCTATACTTTCTTTTGCGATTTCATTTTTTACAAACCATTGTTTAGAAATATATGGCTCAACCACATTTTTACAACGATAACAATATCCTACTTGATTAGTATAATCTTCTATTTTTTCAACAAAACCTTTTTCTTGTAATTCTTTTATAATAACATCTCTTGCTTCTAATCTTTCTAAGCCTTTAAAATGCAAGCAATGTTCATTTAAAATACCTTTTTCATCAAAGATGGTAATAAATTCAAGTTTATGTCTTAAGCCTACTTCATAGTCATTATGATCATGTGCTGGGGTTACTTTCACAAAGCCTGTACCAAATTCCATATCCACATGCTCATCAGCAATAATAGGAATTTTTCTATCTATTAAAGGTAAAATGACATTTTTGCCTATTAAGTGTTTAAATCTTTTATCGTTTGGATTAACCATCACAGCACTATCGCCAAAATAAGTTTCTGGTCTTGTGGTAGCTACTATGATGTATTCTTGAGAATTTTCTAAGAAATATTTTAAATAATATAATTTTCCTTTATTTTCTTTATGTTCTACTTCTATATCGCTTAATGCTCCATCATGAGTGCACCAATTTACCATGTAATTTCCACGCACAATAAGCTTTTTATCATAAAGATCTACAAAAGCTTTTTTTACTGCATTTACCAAACCCTCATCCATAGTAAAACGCAAACGACTCCAAGCAGGAGTGATACCCAAAATTCGCATTTGCTTAACTATGGTACCACCGCTTTGCTCTTTCCATTCCCATACCTTTTTTACAAATTCTTCTCTACCGAGTTCTTCTTTTTTAATGCCTTGAGCTAAAAGTTGTTTTTCTACAACATTTTGTGTTGCAATCCCTGCATGATCAAGTCCTGGCTGATAAAGAGTTTTGTAACCATCCATTCTTTTATAACGTGTTGTGATATCTTGTAAAGTACAAGTTAGAGCATGACCTATATGCAAAACACCTGTTACATTAGGTGGTGGCATCATAATACAAAAGTTTTTACCTTTTTTTTGAATTTTTTCATTACCATTGATTTCAAAATATCCGCGTTCTTCGCAAATTTTATAATATTCTTTTTCTAGTGATTTATCATACATAATTGCTACCTTGAGAATGAAAATAAATTGTTATGTTAGCTTAAAATTGTTAAAGAAGTTTTGAAATTTAGAAATTAGTTATAAAAACTAATTTCTACTTTACGATTATTTTGTCTTTGAGAATCAGACTTATCTTTAGTAGGATAGGTGTCTTTTCCCAAAGATTCTATTTCTATAACCTCAGTAAAACTAAAGAAATGTTTAGCCACATTCATTGCTCTATTTAATCCTATCATATAGTTTGCAAAAGTGCTACCTCTATCGTCTGTATAACCTTGAATTTTAACTCTTTTGAGTATATCTTCTCTTGCTAGATTTTGATTGATTTTTTCAAGTAGATTTTCATTGCTGTATTCACTATATCCATTTCTTTCAAATAAAAATTTTAAATCAGAAATTTTAACATCTACATAATTGTATTTTTTCTTATTTTTAGCAAAAACAATATCTTTATTATATATGCTTAATTTCATATTGTCATTTGAAAGCATATCGATAAAAATAGTTAAATTGTAATCTTGAGAATTAATTTTAACAGGATTAATCATTTCTTTTAACATATCAACCCTATAATCACTTAAACTTTTTCCATCCAATACATAAACTTTAACAAAATCATTACTTAATCTTGGTTCATATCTGCTAGTTTTGCCTTTTGCAATGTATTCTTGCATAGTATTTTTATATTTTGTTGTTTTTTCTTTTTTTATGCTTGTTTGTTTGTTGTTTTCAACGAGAACTTTTTGTTCTTCTTGGGCTACTTTAGGAGTAATAGTTTCATTTTTAGAAACTTCAGCTATATTTGTTTGGGTTGTTGGCGCGACTTCTTGAGTGCTTGTATTTTCATCTATGATAGGATTATTTTGTACCGGAATTTCTTCTTTTAAAGACTCTGAATTTATTTGTTGTGATGGATAATAAGTATTATCACTTATATTATTTCTTTCTTGATTGTATTGAGTACTTGGCGGAGTGTAGCTTTGATAAGAACTACTTTTTTTATAATCATATACATAAGTATTTGAATCATCTTCAAAATACCACATATAAAAACCAATACTAGCGCCTATTAGCACCACAAAAGCTATACTAAAAGCAATAATACTTTTCATTTTTTATCCTTTGTGAAGTCCTCAAAAGGACTTTGATTATTTATAATTTTTAATAGAATTTTCTAAAATTTCACTTGCTTTTTCAATACCTGCAAATTCTTTTACTTTTACCCATTTGTTTGGCTCAAGCATTTTATATGTTTCAAAGAAATTTTTGATTTTATCTAGGCTTGCTTTTGGTAAATCATCTAAACATTTAATATTATCATATCTTGGATCTATTTTACTTACAGGAACAGCAAGTAATTTTTCATCCATACCGCTTTCATCTTCCATTAATAATACCCCTATTAAACGACAAGGAATCACAGCTCCTGCTTGGATAGGGTATTCATTTAATACTAAAATATCAATAGGATCGCCATCATCTGCAAGAGTATTTGGTATAAAACCATAGTTTGCTGGATAAAACATAGCTGAATACATCACGCGATCAACCATGATGGCTCCGCTTTCTTTGTCAAGTTCGTATTTAATGTTTGATCCATAAGGAATTTCAATAACTGCATTAAGTTTATTTGGTACTTCTCCAACTTTGATTTTGCTAATATCCATTTTTTATCCTTTATTTTAATAAATCATTGATTAAATTTTTCATATCAGCTACGATAGCTTCAATACTTCTTTCACCATTGATTACATGGTGGATATTTTCTTTAGTATAAAAATTTGTTATTTCTTCTAAAGGTTCTAAATAAACTTTCATTCTATTATTAAAAACTTCTTCGTTATCATCAGCACCTCTAGCACGCCCTAAAACTCTTTCTCTAGCAACTTCTTCGCTAACTTTAACTTCTATCACACCTTTTAAAATTACTTCACTTTGATTTTTTAATACATTATCAAACTCAAGCATTTGCTCAACACTTCTTGGATAACCATCTATTAATATAGTATTAGTTGGTGCATTTTTTAAAGCAGTGATGATAGTATTAACTACCACTTCCAAAGGAACCAAATTTCCTTTAGAAATAAAACTATCAATAGTCTTTCCAAGTTCGCTTCCACTAGCCACTTCTGCTCTTAGCAAATCACCTGTAGAATAATGAGTAATGCTCGCATCATCTGTAGCTATGATGCTTGCATCGGTTGTTTTACCACTACCTGGTGCACCTATGATTAAAAATAATTGTTTCATTTAGTATTCTCCCTTAATCTTATACCTAATTCTCTCATTTGTTCATTGCTTACTTCACTTGGAGCTTGAGTCATAAGACATTGCGCTCTTTGTGTTTTAGGAAATGCTATAACTTCTCTAATACTTGAAGATTTTGTTAAAAGCATGATAAGTCTATCAAGGCCTATTGCTATACCACCATGTGGTGGTGCTCCAAAACTTAATGCATCAAGTAAGAAGCCAAATTTCTTTCTTTGTTCTTCTTCATCAATATTTAAAAGCTTAAATACTTTTTGTTGGATAGGACTTTTGTGAATTCTTATACTACCACCACCTAATTCTACACCATTTAACACTACATCATGTGCAATAGAATTAATTTCTTCTAAGTCTTGCTCATCAATATTTTTTGGCATAGTAAATGGATGGTGCATTGCAGAATAGCTTCCATCATCATTTTGCTCAAACATAGGAAAATCAATAACCCATAAGAATTCTAATTTATCCTCATCGATAATTTTCATTTCATCGGCAAGGAATAATCTAAATCTGCCCATATAATCAAGCACAGTTTTTTTAATCCCTGCGCCAAAAAATACTACATCACCAACTTCTAATTCACATCTTTGGATTAAAGCATTTAAGTCCTCTTCGCTAAAGAATTTACAAAGTGGGCCTTTAGGACCATCTTCTTTCATTTGTATAAATGCAAGTCCTGCTGCTCCAAATTTACGCACAAATTCTTCAAATCTTTGCATTTGGCGTTTAGAAAAAATCGTATCGCCTTTTGGAACTCTTAAAGCTTTAATGCGATTTTTCTTCGTGTCTTTTGCAATATTTGCAAAAATTTCATTATTTGATTTTGCAAAAATATCAATCACATCAATAAATTTCATATCAAATCTTAAATCAGGCTTATCAGAGCCATAATTTTCCATAGCTTCCTTGTAACTCATTTGTCTAAAAGGTATGCTAATTTCTTTTCCGCAAGCTTTGAAAATATCTTTAAGTAAATTTTCTGCCATAGCTATGATATCTTTTTGTTCACAAAAACTCATTTCTATGTCTATTTGAGTAAATTCAGGTTGGCGATCTGCTCTTAAATCCTCATCTCTAAAACATTTTGCAATTTGAAAATATCTATCAAATCCTGAACACATTAAAAGTTGTTTGAAAAGTTGAGGGCTTTGAGGTAGGGCATAAAATTCACCTTGATGTACGCGTGATGGTACTAAATAATCCCTTGCGCCTTCTGGGGTAGCTTTGGTTAAAATAGGGGTTTCAACCTCTAAAAATCCCATTTTTGCTAAAGAATTTCTTGTTGCTATACAAGCAGTTGATCTTAGAGCAAAATTATCATAAAGTTTTTTGCTTCTTAAATCTAAAAATCTATATTTCAATCTTAATTCTTCATTTACACTTTCATCGCCTATAGCAAAAGGTACTACAGCACTTTCATTTTCAATAGTAAGTTTATTTATAACAACTTCTATTTCTCCGGTTTTTAATTTTGGATTTACAAGTCCTTCACCGCGTGGGCGAATTTTTCCTTGTGCTATTAAAACATATTCATTTCTTACTGATGAAGCTATATTATGTGCTTCTTGATTATCTGCTGGATCACATACTAATTGTATAAGTCCGCTACGATCTCTAAGATCGATAAAAACTACACCTCCATGATCACGGTAAGAATTTACCCAACCACATAATGTTACTTCCTCGCCAACATTTTGTATGTTAAGCTCTGTATTATAATGAGTTCTCAAAATTTTTCCTTAGCTTAATTTTGTTCAATTTTGTTATTATAGTATTTTATTCTTTTGCTTAGCTAAGTTTTGTTATAATTTTTTTATGAAAAAATGTATAAATATAGAAAAAATTCAAAAAGTAGGCTTATTTTGCAGGTTAAATACAAATTTAAATGAGCAAATTGCTTTTTTAAAAACAATTTTTTTGCAAAAAAATATAGAGCTTGTGCTATTAGATCAGAAAAAAAATAATCTTAAAGATTTACAGAAATTAGATTTTTTAATTTCTCTAGGTGGGGACGGCACGCTTTTGTCTTTATGTAGGCAAGCTTATCAAGCAAAAAAGCCTATTTTAGGGATAAATGCAGGAAATTTAGGTTTTTTAACTGCTTTTTCTTTTAATGAAGTAGAAAGTTTTTTTAAAGATTTTTTTAAAAATGATTTTAAAATAGAAAAAGCTACAATGCTTCAAATAACGCTTTGTAAAAAGAATAAAATCATTAAAAAATTTGCTTTTAATGACGCGGTTTTTTCTCGTGATAATGCTTTAATGGCAAATGTGGAAGTTTTCTTTGAAAATAAACTTTTTAATGCTTATTATGGAGATGGTTTAATCATAGCTAGTTCAAGTGGTTCAACTGCTTATAATATTAGCGCAGGTGGGCCTATAGTACATCCTTGGAGTGAAATTTTTGTTCTAACTCCGGTTTGTTCTCATTCTCTAACTCAAAGGCCTATAGTTTTGCCTTATGGTTTTGAGCTTGAATTAAAAGTTGAGCATTGTTTACTGTATTTAGATGGGCAAGAAGTGGTTGATCCTAAAGAATATGATAAAATTCTTATAGGACTTAGTAAAAAAGAACTTAGTTTTATACATAAAAAAGATAGAGATTATTTCCAAGTTTTAAAAGAAAAGTTAAATTGGGGTAAGTGATGATAGAAAGTATTTTAATCAAAGAAAATTTAGGTTTTAAACAAGCAAAATTAGACTTAGAAGCGGGACTTACTGTCTTTACTGGTTTAAGTGGTGCTGGAAAGTCTGTGCTTTTTAAGGCCATTTTGGCAGCTTTTGCTTTAAGTGAGAGCGAAGCTAAAATGGTGGAAGTTTTATTAAATGATGAGCTTGAATTAGATGAGTTTGGCATTGAAAATGAAGAATTAAATGTATTTAAACTTTTAAAAGATAAAAGCTCGCGTTATTTTGTCAATAATCAACTTATTTCAAAAAAGAATTTAGCCTTACTTTCTAAGAAATTTGTAAAATATCTTTCAGCTAAGGAAAATAATGAGTTTTCAAATGAAAGATTTTTAAACTTACTTGATTTTATGCAATCAAAAGAAGATAAGAAATTTAAAGATTTTTTAAATGAATATAAAAATGTTTATAAAGAATATATAGAAAATAAAATTAAATTAGAAAAAATTCAAGAAGAAGAAAAAAAGGTAGAAGAATTAAAAGAATTTACAAGCTTTGAAATACAAAAAATCCAAAGTATTAACCCAAAAATAGGCGAATTTGATGAGTTGATGAGTTTAAAAAAAAGGCTTTCTAAAAAAGACAAAATTGATGCAGCTTGGAACAGGGCAAGCAAAATTTTTGAATTAGAATCAGCAGTGATTGAAGCTTTGCAAATTAGTGATGTTGATAGTTCATTTTTTTCAGAGTGTTTAAATGAACTAAGGGTGGTGTGGGAAAATCAAAGTTTTGATGATTTTGATTTTGATATAGAAGAAGTGCTTGATAGGATAGAAAAACTTTCTTCTTTGATTTCAAAATATGGAAGTATAGAAGAAGCTTTAGAAGCTTTAGAGAAGAAAAAAGCAGAATTAGCTCATTATGAAAATTTAAGTTTTGAAAAAAAAGAATTAGAAGAGAAAGTGCAAAATGCTAAAATACTTTTAGATGAGAAAAGCCAAAAATTAAGTACTTTGCGCAAAAAAAGATTAAAAGAGCTTGAGAAATTACTTAATTTTTATCTTGAAAAACTTTATATGAAAGAGATTAAATTAGAGCTTAAAGATTGTGCTTTGAGTATTTTAGGTAAAGATGAAGTGAATTTAAATATAAATGAAGCTAGTTTGAAAAATTTAAGCTCAGGTGAGATAAATCGTTTAAGACTTTCTTTTATCGCAACTGAATGTAATGTTACTAATAAAGCTAGTGGGATAATATTTTTAGATGAAATTGATGCAAATTTAAGCGGTAAAGAAGCAATGAGTATAGCTGAAGTTTTAAAAGAGCTTGCTAAGTTTTATCAAATTTTTGCAATTTCACACTTACCACAGCTTTCATCAAAAGCAAGCAATCACTTCCTAGTAGAAAAAATAGGAAATGAAAGTAGGGTAAGAAAGATAGAAAAAGAAGAAAGAGTAAAAGAACTTGCTAGAATGGTAAGCGGGGAAAATATTACCCAAGAAGCTTTAGAATTTACTAGAACTTTGCTTTAAAAACAAAAAGTAAATTTCAATATGATATAATTAGTTTTTTAAAATTATTTAAAGAGAGTGTTTTACCATGGAAGAAAAAATTTTAATCATTGATGATAATAAAATGCTAACTAAACTTTTAGCAAAAAAAGTAGAAAATACTTTAGGATTAAAGGTAGATGTTGCTTTTGATATGAATAGTGCAAAAGATTTATTGAAAAATGATTATTTTATGGCTTTTGTAGATCTTTGTTTACCAGATGCTCCTAATGGTGAAGTGGTTGATGTAGTTTTAGAAAAAAATATCCCCGCTATTGTTCTTACAGGAAGTAATGACGGACAAACTCGTAAAAAATTTATGGAAAAAGATATTATTAATTATATTCAAAAAGAAAGTGAAGATTGTATTAATGAAATGTTAAATTCTATTAGAATGCTTCAAAAAAATAATAAAACTAAGATAATTTTAGCAATTGCAAATGTAACTTTACGCGCAGAAATGAAGAAAAACTTAAACAATCAGCTTTTTAATGTTTTAGCAGCAGCTCATGGGGAAGAGGCACTAAGCTATTTAAGCGATCATCCTGATACAAAATTAGTAATTTGCGATGCTACTATGCCGGTAATTAATGGGGAAGATTTACTTGTAGAAATTCGCTCAAAATATTCTAAAATAGAACTTGGTGTGATTATGGTTGGGGATAAAGATGATGCATTAGAAGCAAGAGCTTTTAGAAAAGGTGTGAATGATTATGTGATTAGACCTTTCCAAAAAGAATCACTTAATTGTAGAGTAAATAATTGTTTAGATTATATGCAAAAATGTGTTTTGCTAGATGAGTATAGTTTAGGTAAAGATTTATTAACAGGACTTGATGATTATGCTACTTTTGAAAAAAGATTTTTAGATTATTTAGAAGATATACAAGAAAATGAAGAAATGGCGTTGGCTTTGATTGATATTGATAATCTTGCAACAATTAATTATGAATTAAGTTATGATTGCGGTGATGGAGTGATAAAACATACAGCCGAAAAGATTAAAGATCAAATTCGTGGTATGGATTTAGCTACTAGAATTGAAGATGGTAAATTCTACATTGCTTTAAAAAATATAAGCAATAAAGAGGCTTTAAAAGCTTTTTCAAATATAAGAGTTAATATTTCCAAAGAAAGCGTTTTGATAGCTTTAGACGAGGTTGATTATAGCATCTCTGTGGGGGTTGCTTTTGGTAGCAAAGGAAGCCAAATGCAAGATTTGCTCAATAACGCACAAAAGGCATTAGATTTAGCTAAGGCTAATGGAAAAAATAGGGTAGAGGTATGTTTTTAGATTGTGATTTTAGTGAAAAAATCATAGATACTCATTGTCATCTAGATAGCCAAGCTTATTTTGGATATTTAGATGAGATGTTAACGCATGCATTTGAAAATGGTGTAGATAAAATCATTATACCAGGTGCAGATATAAAAGATCTACCAAGAGCAAGAGAGATAGCACATACTTATGATAATGTGTATTTTTCTTGTGGGGTGCATCCTTATGATATAGATGATTTTGATTTAGAAGTTTTAAAAGAATTTATAGATGATAAAAAATGTATCGCAGTGGGTGAGTGTGGGCTTGATTATTATCGTTTAAATACTAATGATGATACTATCAAAACAAGACAAAAAGAAGTTTTTATAGCTCAAATACAACTAGCTATTGAATATAAAAAGCCATTGATTGTGCATGTGCGTGAAGCTAATGAAGACAGCTTTAATATTCTAAAAACATACTCAAAAGAATTACAAGGCGGTGTTTTGCATTGCTTTAATGCAAGCGAGCTTTTACTTCAACTAGCAGATGAAGGATTTTATTTTGGCATAGGTGGGGTTTTAACTTTTAAAAATGCAAAAAAATTAGTGGAAATTTTACCTAAAATTCCAAAAGATAAACTTGTTTTGGAAACAGATGGGCCTTATTTAACTCCAGAACCACATCGTGGTAAAGTAAATGATCCTATTTTAACGCATTTTGTAGCACAAAAAATATCTGATATTTTAAAATTATCTAAAGTTGAAGTAGTAAAACTTACGAATTTAAATGCTAATCGTTTGTTTTTTCAAGGTTTATAATGAAAAAAAACTTTATATTTTTTATATTAGTATTATTATGTTTAAATGCTAAAGCCTTGCAGGTAACTCCTGAATATTATACTCAGCAAGCTCAAATTCTAAGAAATTTAGACATAGAAGCAAGCTATCTTAGTGATATGTTATTTTTAGAATTTAAAGAATCTTCTTTAAATATGCATTCTAAAACTTTAGTTGATACTATGAGAGAATTTTATAAAATCACTCCAATTATCCGTAAAATTTTAGAAAAAGAAAATATTCCTCAAGAATTTTTATATTTGGCAATTGTAGAATCTGGTTTAAAAATTCATAGTGTTTCTAGAACTAAAGCAGTAGGTGTTTGGCAGTTTATGAAGCCAACAGCACAAACTTTAGGTTTAAGAATAGATCCTTATGTTGATGAGAGAAGAGATTTAGTCAAATCAACTTATGCAGCCATTGCTTATTTAAAGCAATTAAAAGAGCAGTTTGGAAAATGGTATTTAGCAATTTTAGCTTATAATTGTGGTGATGGTAAATTACGCCAAGCTATAAAAAAAGCAAAAAGTGATGATTTAAGAATCTTGCTTGATCCTGATAAAAAATATTTACCATTGGAAACTAGAATTTTTATTAGAAAAATTCTTACTATGGCATTTTTGGCTAATAATAATGATTTTTTGATTTCACAAGATAGTGCTTTGCTTAATTATGCTCTATCGAGTGAAGTTAAAAAAATATCTGTTCCACCAAGTGTTTCTTTAAGAGAGCTTGCTAAAGTAGCTAAGATGTCTTATAATGAATTTAAGCGTTATAATCCACATTTTAATTATGACTTTACTCCGCCTGATAAAAAAGATTATTATATGTATATTCCTTTAAGTAAAAGTGTGGCTGTGGAAAATGCATTAGAGAATGTAAAGCTAGCTAAAGTGGATACAACTATTCCGCATACAAAAATTTATATAGTAAAAAAGGGTGATAGTCTTTATACTATTGCAAAAAAACATAAAATTAGTGTTGAAAGCATTAAAGAATATAATAAAATCAAAGGAAACTTGATTAATATTAATCAAAAACTTGTGTTAAAAATTAAGGAGAATAACAATGCAAAAATCAAAACTACTCAAAAATTACCAAAAAACTCTCATACAAAAGTCGTTAGTCGTTAGTTGTGTAGGGGTTTTATTTAGTGCTTGTAGTATGGTGCCTATTAGCACACCTACTGTGTATTATCCAGAAAGAGATTTTAAAAGTATAAAGCATAATAATACAGGCTTAAAAGGCACTATGAAACCTTATACTATTAATGGTAAAACATATTATCCAACCGTAGTAGAAGTAGGTGAGACTGCTGATGGTATAGCTAGTTGGTATGGACCGGGCTTTCATGGTAAAAAAACTTCCAATGGTGAAACTTATGATCAGCACGCTTATACAGCAGCTCATAAAACTTTACCTATGAATACTATAGTAAAGGTAACTAATTTAAAAAATCATCGTCAAACTACCGTAAGAATAAATGATAGAGGACCTTTTGTAGCAGGTAGGATTATAGATTTATCTAATATGGCAGCAAGAGATATTGATATGATTCAAGCAGGAACAGCTCCTGTAAGACTTGAAGTAATTGGTTTTGGAACAAGTGCAAATTCAGGTTCAGTGCATACTAATTCTAATTTAGGTAGCAGTGGGGAGATTGCTGATAGTGGCCATATTTTCCAAGGTGGAGCTTTTATGGTGCAAATTGGGGCATTTAGAAATAAAAGTGGCGCAGAGTTAATAGCAAGTAGATATAAAAACTATAATTCTTATACTTCGACTATACAAACAAGTGCTAAAGATGGTTTACATAGAGTATTTTTAAA
Source organism: Campylobacter sp. CNRCH_2016_0050h (assembly GCF_025772605.1). Taxonomy (NCBI): domain Bacteria; kingdom Pseudomonadati; phylum Campylobacterota; class Epsilonproteobacteria; order Campylobacterales; family Campylobacteraceae; genus Campylobacter; species Campylobacter sp. CNRCH_2016_0050h. Next base: position 56,997 of record NZ_JAKMSK010000011.1, read on the forward strand.
AGGCTTTAGAAGCGAGCAAGAAGCAAGGGATTTTGTTGATGGTGGTTCTTTTCCTGGTGCGTTTATAGTAAGAGAGTAAAATTATGATAGAGCTTATTTTTTTAGATGTAGATGGTTGTCTAACAGATGGTAAAATCATCTACACACAAAATTATGGTGAAATTAAAGAGTTTAATGTAAAAGATGGCGCAGCAATTGAGGCTTGGCAAAAGCTTGGCAAAAAAGTTGCTATTATTACAGGCAGGACTAGCGAGTGTGTGTATTTTAGAGCTAGAGATTTAAAAATTGATCTAGTATATCAAGGTATTAGTGATAAATTAACTTGTGCTAAAGAAATTTTAGAAAAATTAAATTTAGATTTTTCTCAATGTGCTGCTATTGGGGATTATTATAATGATATGAGCTTACTTGAAGCAGTTGCTTATAGTTTTAAGCCAAAAGATGCGCATAAGGCTTTAAAAACTGATAAAGTTTTAAACAGAAAAGGTGGTAATGGAGCAGTGAGTGAGATGATAGAAATTTTAATTGAACATAATAATATGCAAGCTCAATGGGATAAACTTTGGCGATAAAAATTTTTGCTATATTAATGAGTTTATTTGCCTTTGTTATGGTGATTTTAAGTACTCAAGATCCTTATTTGTTTGCAATAAAACCGCAAAAGGTAGATGTGGCAAATATGCAAGCTTTTGATGTGCTTGATTATGAGCTTAATACATCTATTACAAAAGCTAGTTATCAAGCAAGTCGTTGGGTAAAATACCAAGATAAAGATATTTTTGATGATTTTAAAGTACAAGCACTTGATTATAATTTAAGTTCGGATTTATTAGTAAGAAATGATGAAAAATCCATTTTAGAAGGTAATGTAAGTTATTTTGATCAAAATCAAACTTCTATTTTTACTCAAAAAGCAATTTATGATATGAAAAATAAAATTTTATTTTCCAATGAAAAATTTAAGGCATATATAGGGTTAAATGAGGTTTTTGGGGATAATTTTTTATATGATGTAAATCAAAAAGAATTAAAAATTCAAGGAATAAAAGCATGGTTTTTAGAGCAATAATTTTTTTGTGTTTGTTAAATTTATTTGCATTTAGTGCTCAAAAAATAGAAGTTTATGCTAAAGATTTTTATTTGGATGAGAAAAATGAAACGAGCATATTAACCGGTGATGTGGAAGTAAAAAAAGGTAAAGATATTTTAAATTCGCAAAAATTAGTCATTTATATGAAAAATAAACAACCTATTAAGTATATAGCTACTAAAGATGCTAAATTTAAAATTATGATGAAAGATAAGATTTATCATGGAAGTGGTGATGAGTTTGTTTATAATGTAGCTAAAGATACATATGAAATTAATGGTAATGCAAAAATTATAGAAGTGCAGTCAAAAAAAGAGCTTATAGGTGATAAAATCATAGTAGATAGAAAAAATATGACTTATAGAGTAGTTAGTAAAGAAAAAAAACCTGCTAAATTTGTATTTGAAGTAAAAGAATGATATTAAATGCTAAATTTTTAACTTCTGCTTCTAAAATAAATGAAGCTCCACAGCCTATATATACTGAAATTGCATTTTTAGGTCGCTCTAATGTAGGAAAAAGTTCTTTGATTAATACTCTTTGTAAGAATAAAAATTTAGCAAAAAGTTCTTCAACTCCGGGCAAAACCCAACTCATTAATTTTTTTGAAGTTGATTGTAAAAAAGATGAAGATAAATTTAAATTGATGTTTATTGATTTACCTGGTTTTGGCTATGCTAAAGTGAGCAAAAAAACCAAGGCTATTTGGAATAAAAATTTAGATGAGTTTTTAAAAGAGCGTAGTTCTATCAAACTTTTTATTCATCTAATAGATTCAAGACATGAAAATTTAGATATTGATGCAAATTTGGATTTGTATTTAGATTCTTTTATTAGAGCTGATCAAAAAAAAATAATAGTTTATACAAAAGCAGATAAGCTCAATCAAAGTCAAAAAGCAAAAATTTTAAATGTAAATAAAAATGCCATTTTAGTTTCAAATTTGAAAAAAAGTGGTATTGATAAATTAGAACAAAAAATTATTTTAGAGAGCTTAGGTTTTAATGAGGAGTAGAAATTTAGTAAAAAATAGATTTGATTTTTCTTATTTATTTTTTTATTTATCTTTGATTTTTTATCAAGTGCTAAGCTCTGTGTATTATTGGATGCCTCCTTTGTTTGGGGTGTTTTTTTGTTATATGATAGTGCTTTTAAAAGAAAAAGAAAGAACTCTTAATAAGCTTGATTTTAGATGGTATTTTTCTTTGTTTTATCTTTTATTAATTGATATTATCCATGGATTTTATCTTTTTAGTTCTTGGATAGCTTTTTTTGTTTTTTATCATCTTTTTGTTGATTGGTTTAAAAGTAAATTAAAACTAGGCCATTATTTACTCGTTATATTTACCTTTTGTGCTTATATTTTTATCTATCTTTTTGATGTATTTTTGGCGTATTTAGATAATAGTCAAATTTTAAAATTTGGTATTGAATATCTATGGTTTTTTGTCGTTGAAGCTTTGATTTCTTTTGTTATTTTTAAAGGGAAAATCTAATATGCGTATGCGTTTGGTGATGGGATTTATAGCTTGTTTTTTTATACTTTTACTTGCTAGAGTGTATTATATAAGCATTAAATCTAATGTTTATTATGAAGAAATAGCTAAACAAAATGCCATTAAAACGCAATTTTTAGCACCTGTAAGAGGGCAAATTTTAGATGTTAAAGGTAGGCCCTTAGCAGTAAATAAATTAGGTTTTTCAATCTCTATAAAGCCATATTTGTATATAAAAAAGAAAAACAGAAATCTTTTAGAGCAGGAATTGCAGGTTATAGTAGATGCTTTTCCTGATTTAAACATAACTAAATTAAAACGAAATTATATAAAAGCAGATTCTTATTATAATCAAGATTATATAGAAGTAGTTCCATTTATAGAATATGATGCTATGATTAAGCATTTTACTAAGCTTAATTTGCGTGAAAATATGCAAGTTAAATCTACTACTCAAAGATTTTATCCTTATGATGCTTTAGCTAGCCATGTTATAGGTTATGTTGGAAAAGCAAATTTAAACGATATGAATGAAAATGAAATTGCAAGATTAACTAGCTATGTAGGGCGTAGCGGTATAGAGCGTTCTTATAATGAAATTTTGCAAGGTCAAAAGGGTGAAAAAGTTAGCAAAGTAAATGCGTTAAATAAAGAAATAGAAGAACTTTCTTATAAAAAACCTACTTCAAGTAATATCACTTTAAGCATTGATCTTGATTTGCAAGAATACTTGGCTAGTATTTTTGAAAATTTAGCAGGCGCTGCTATAGTAATGGATGTAAAAAGTGGAGCTATTTTAGCAGCGGGTAGTTTTCCTGAATATAATCTCAATCCTTTTGTTACCGGTATTAGTCAAGAAGAATGGGATAAACTTTCTAATGATTTAAACCATCCTTTTACTAATAAACTCATTAATGGTCTTTATCCTCCAGGTTCAGTTATAAAAATGGGAACAGCTTTAGCATTTTTAGATAGTGGAAAAGTGAATGAAAATCATAAATATTTGTGTGATTCTAACTTTGAACTTGGTGGTAGAAAATTTAGATGTTGGAAGGCTATAGGTCATGGTTATGTAGATATGACAGATGCTATTAGAGAAAGCTGTGATGTATATTTTTATAAAGGAGCTTTGGAGGTTGGTATTGACATTATTAGTTCTGTTTTTGAAAGAATAGGTTTTGGTGCAAAAACAGGAGTAGATTTACCTAATGAATTTATAGGAACAGTTCCTAATAGAATTTGGAAAAAAGAAAAATACAATCAACCTTGGTATCAAGGTGAAACTTTAAATACAAGCATAGGTCAAGGTGATTTTCTTGCTACTCCTATGCAAGTGGCTAAATTTACAGCTATGATTGCTACGGCTAAAAATATCACACCGCATTTTTTACATAGCATTGATGATAATGTTACTAAGGTAAATTTTGACAATAATGAAAGTGTTTTTACGACTTTTGAATTATCAAAACTTCCACTTTTAAGGCGTGCGATGTATGAGGTGGCCAATGTTGATGGTGGAACTACGGCAAGATTTTTAAGAAATTCTCCTATTACTATAGCAGCCAAGACAGGAACAGCTCAAGTAGTTGGAATTTCTCAAAGTGAAAAAAAGCGTATTAAAGAAGAGGATTTAGAGTATTTTTTAAGATCTCATGCTTGGATTACTTCTTATGCGCCTTATGAAAAACCTCAATATGTAGTAGTAGTTTTAATCGAACATGGAAAAAGTGGTAGTAGTGCAGGCGGACCTGTACTTGCTAAAATTTATCAAAAACTTATAGATTTGGGTTATATTGATAAAAAATATATTAAGAAAAAAGCTAAATGATTAGCATTCCATCGCCATAAGAATAAAAACGATAATTGTTTTTTATAGCTTCATGGTAAAGTTCTAAAGTTTTTTCTCTGCCTATAAAAGAAGCCACAAGCATAATGAGAGTTGATTTTGGTAAGTGAAAATTAGTGAGTAAAAAATCAAGTCTTTGTGGGGTATTTTGTGGGTGTAAAAACAAATCACAAAAACCTTCTTTTAATTTTTTTCTATGATAATACTCTATACAACGAGTAACTGTGGTGCCTACACCAAGTATTTTTTTAGAAGAATTAATCAAAGCACAAGTTTCATCATCAACATAGAAAAATTCTGAATGCATTTTATGCTCGCGTATATCTTCGCATTCTACACCTTTAAAAGTTCCCGCACCAACATGAAGTGTGATAGTATGAATATTATGATTTTTTTTAAGTTCTTTTATCATTGCTTCGTTAAAGTGCAAGCTTGCAGTGGGTGCAGCAACCGCACCTTGATTTTTGGCAAAAATGCTTTGATAGTTAATGTTATCTTGTGCTTCATCTGCTCTTTTAATATATGGTGGTAAAGGTATATGGCCTATTTTTTCTAAAATTTCAAAAACTTCATGATGATTGAATTTTTTTTCATCATTAAAAAATTCTACTTCTCTTGTGCCATCATCGTGTAATTTTTTGATTTTAGCTTTTAAAGAATTTTCAAAATATAAAATTTGTCCTTCTTTAACCTTACCACGAATTTGAACTAAAAAATCATTATTTTTTAAAGGGTGATTAATGAAAAGTTCTATTTTGCTACCACTTTCTTTAAATCCATAAATTCTTGCTTTTATTACTTTAGTGTCATTAAAGATAATTTCACAAGGTGGTAAAATTTTAGCTAAGTCCTTAAAATGTAAATGTAAAATTTGATCTTTACATCTTTCATAAACTAAAAGTTTAGCATTCTCCTTGGGTAAGATAGGAAAATTTGCTATAAGTTCATTAGGTAAATCATAATCATAACTAGAAAGCAAAAGATCTTTATCAATCGTTTTCATCATTTTCTTTTTGACTAGGATTAACTTTTTTGGCTATGTAAATAGAAATTCCATAAAGTCCGCACAAAGGAACGGCCATTAAAAATTGTGAGATTATATCAGGTGGTGTCATCATAGCTGAAAAAACAAAAATCACTAAAACTGAAACCCTAAAGTGTTTTTTTAAAAATGCATCATCAATAAGTCCAAGTTTGGCAAAGAAAAAGGTTATCACAGGCATTTCAAACGCTAAGCCAAAGGCAACTACAAGTTTAGTAAAAAATCCCACATATAAGCCTATGCTGATTAAAGGTTTAAAATCTTGAGTTTGCACCCCAAAATCAATTAAAAATTTAAAAGCCAAAGGTATGACTATATAATAACAAAACAAAGCTCCAAGCGCAAACATAATGCTAGCAAAGCTTACAAAAGGCACTACTAATCTTTTTTCATTATCATAAAGTCCTGGTGCTACGAATTTCCAAAACTGCCAAAAAATAACCGGTAAAGAAATCAAAAAAGCTGTAAAAAATGAAACTTTCATTGCGGTAAATAAAGGCTCTTGTAATTCAACGAAAGTCATTTGTTTTGAAATTTCAGGTAAAGCTGCTTCAACGGGTGCTTTTAGTATATCTATGATATAACTATTAAAACTAAAGCATACAAAAAACATTACAACAACACAAGCTACGCTTATAAATAATCTTTTTCTAAGTTCTACTAAATGTGGTTTTAATTCTTCAAACATTCTTAGCTTTCCATTTTTTGAGTATTTTTTTCATCTTTTTGAGTTTTTTCTTCTACACGCGAAAGTTCTTGTATATCTTTTTCTAAATCATTAATTTCACTTTTTAACTCTTTGGTATTATTTAAAATATCTTCTTTGAGTTGATCAAATTCTTCAAAACTCAGTTTTTTTCTGATATTTTCGTTAGTTTGTGAAAATTCATCTTTGTATTTTTGTGCTTCATCTTTTAACTCTGCTATTTTTAATTCTTTATTGATACTTGCTTTTGCTTCATCAATATTACTTTTAATGGCTTTTAAAATTTTTGCAATTTCAACTATAGTTGAAGGTAGTTTTTCAGGCCCAAGAACTAAAATAGCTATAACTAAAATAACTAAAATTTCTCCAAAACTCATTATTTTATCTTCTTTCGCTTAAATATATAGTTTGCATTTTACATAAAAATACTTAAAAATACTATTACTTTTATAATATTAATATATAAATATATATTGATATATTAATACATTTCTGTTATGCTTATTTTAAAATGAAATGGAGTAAAAGATTATGGAAAAGTTATTTTTTATTTTTAAAGATTTTTTGATTTTATTTGTTGAAATTTCTATTTTATTTATATTAGTTAGCATGCTTATTGCTTATCTTAATGAGTGTTATGCTAAATTTTTCAATGAACATTTAAAGAAAGATTCTTTTGTAAGTTATATAAAGGCTATTCTTTTGGGTAGTTTAACTCCCTTTTGTTCATGTTCAAGCATACCGCTTTTAAATGCATTTTTAAAAGCTAAAGTACCACTTGGAGTATGTATAGCTTATTTGATAACTTCGCCTTTAATTAATCCTATTATAGTAGTGATGTTTGTAGTAAGTTTTGGCTTAAAAATCTCTTTATTTTATGTGGGATTTTTATTTAGCGTGATTTTATTTATTGCTTTTTGTGTTTCAAAAATAAACACTCAAAGATTTTTTAATGAAGACTTTTTAAAAAATGATTTAGAACAAACTTCAAAGTGTTGTTCTAATGATACTTCTAAAAGTTTATGCTGTGAAAAACCTAGTTCTATTTTTGTTAAAAATTCTAAAATTAGCAGTAAAATTTTAAAATTTAAGACTAAAACAAAAGAAAGTAAAATCAAAATATTATTTATGCAAAGCTTTAATGAATACAAAAAAATTCTGCCATATATTATTATTGGTATGGGTATTGGGGCTTTTATACACGGCTTTTTTCCACAAGATTTTTTTCAAAATTATATGAAAGATTATGGGGTATTGGGTGTATTTATAGCAGCATTTATAGGGGTTTTGCTTTATATGAATTGCACTGCTATGATTCCTGTAGCACTAGCTTTAACTACCAGTGGAATTCCGCTTGGTATAATGATGAGTTTTTTAATAGCAGGAGCAGGGTGTTCTTTACCTGAGCTTATTTTGCTTAAAAGAATTTTTAAAACAAGCTTTTTGTTTTTATTTGCAGGTATGATTGTTTTTATTGCAATTAGTTTTGGACTTTTAATGTTTTTTATATAAGGAATTTTATGCAAGAATTTTTAAAAATAACAAGTGCAATTAACGATGAAAGCAGGATTTTAATCCTAGCTTTTTTACAAAAATATGGAAAACTTTGTGTGTGTGATTTGCAAAGCTCTTTAAATATGAGTCAATCAAGGCTTTCAAGACATTTAAAAATTTTAAAAGAAGCTAATTTTTTAGAAGTAGATAGACAGGGTGTTTGGGCGTATTATGGAGTAAAAGAAAATTTAAATAATTTTTGCAGCGATATATTAAAAAATATCAATGAACTTTCTATAAAGCTTCCTGAATTTAAAAGAATTTCTTGTGAATGCAAAGCTTAAGTGCTAATATACAAAGCTAGTTCATCGCTTAAAAGATAATTAGTATTATAAAAAATTCCATTTTTATATACTAATTTCCCTTTTTTGCTAAGAAACATTGCCTTTTCTTTTTCTAAAGGTTCTAGCTTTGTTTCATCCACTCCTATAATGCTTCTAAGTCCTAGAAAAATATGCTCTAAACACAAATCTTTTGAATTTAAATTTTCAACCTCCCTAAAACAGGGATTTGCTATATAATCTTTTAAACTTTTTTTAGTATAAAATCTTTGATTTTTTGAAAATCCTACTGCACTTAAACCACATCCTATATAGTCTTTTCCTTGCCAATAAGCAAGATTATGTTTGCAAATTTGTCCAAAATTACTGATTTCATATTGTTTATAACCAAGATTTTCAATTGCTTTGATAAAATGTTTTGCAAGGCGTGGAGCGTTTTTTTTTAAATGAAATTTTTTAGCAAATCTTGTCTTTTCTTCTATGGTTAGATTATAAGCACTCACATGGCTAATATCAATTAAAGCGAGTTTAGAAATTTCATAATCAAGCATTTTACTATCATCGAGTTTTGTATCATAAATTAAGTCTAAATTTATATTATTAAATCCTGCTTTTTTTGCATTTTCTATACTTGTAAAAATGTTTTTTTGATCATGAATACGCCCAAGGAATTGTAATTTTTTTTCATGAAAACTTTGCACCCCAAAAGAAATGCGGTTAAAACCTAAATTTTTTATCTCTTTAAGCCAAGAAAAATTGCTTGAGTTGGGATTTGCTTCTATGCTTATTTCATTATTTTTTTGTAAATAACTTTGCAAAAAAATAAAAATTTTTTCATAAAAATTAACACTCATTAAACTAGGAGTACCACCACCTATAAAAATAGTTTTTATGGAATTTTTATCCAGCATAAAAAAATCTAGTTGATATTTTATATCTTGCATTAATGCGTTTAGATAATCTTTTTCAAAATCTTTTTTTTTAAGTGAAGTAAAAGAACAATAAAAACATTTACTTTCGCAAAATGGTATATGTATATATAAATGCATAAAACTTCTTTAAAATGTGATTATAAATTCGTATTTTTTTGTTAGAATTATATTATTAAAAAGTCAAGGATAAGAAAATCATGGAAAAAGAAAAAAAATATAGGCCAAATGTAGCCGCAATAGTGCTATCATCAGCTTATCCTTTTGAATGTAAAATTTTACTCGCTAAACGCAATGATATGGAAAATATATGGCAGTTTCCTCAAGGTGGAATAGATGAGGGAGAGGATGCTAAAAGTGCGTTATTTAGAGAATTAAAAGAAGAAATAGGTACAGATGAGATTGAAATTTTAGCCGAACATCCTGAATGGATTAGTTATGATTTTCCACCTAAGGTTGCACAAAAAATGTATCCTTATGATGGTCAAAATCAAAAATATTTTTTAGTTAGATTAAAAAACAAAGCTATTGTTAATCTAAATACTAAAAATCCTGAATTTGATGCTTATAAATTTGCTTCATTAGAAGATGTGTATGATATGATTAATCATTTTAAAAAGCCTATATATATTAGAGTTTTAAAATATTTTAAAGAAAGGGGGTATATTTAATGCTGGTCGTACAAAAATATGGGGGAACGAGTGTAGGAACGCTTGAGCGTATTGATGAAGTTGCTAAAAGAGTGGCAAAAAGTAAAAAAACTTGCGATAAGTTAGTTGTAGTAGTTTCTGCAATGAGTGGAGTTACTAATGAGCTTATTGATTTTGCACATCATTTTAGTAAAAATCCTTCAGGTCGTGAGATGGATATGCTTTTAAGTAGTGGTGAGCGTGTAACTTCATCTTTACTTGCTATTGCATTAAATGAAATGGGTTTAAAAGCTACTGCATTTTCCGGACGCAATGCAGGGATTATTACAGATGATGTTTATACTAAAGCAAGAATTGAGCACATTGATACTACAAATATCAATACAGCTTTAGATGAGGGGTATATTGTAGTAGTTGCTGGCTTTCAAGGTATCGACAAAATGGGTAATGTTACTACTTTAGGTCGTGGTGGAAGTGACTTAAGTGCAGTTGCATTAGCAGGAGCTTTAAATGCTGATTTGTGTGAAATTTATACTGATGTAGATGGGGTATATACTACCGATCCTAGAATTGAACCAAAGGCTAAAAAGCTAGATAAAATTTCTTATGAAGAAATGCTAGAGCTTGCAAGTTTGGGAGCTAAAGTTTTACAAAATCGCTCTGTAGAGCTTGCTAAAAAATTAAATGTAAAATTAGTTACTAGAAGTAGCTTTAATGAAAATGAAGGGACGATCATTACTAAGGAGGAAAATATGGAACAAGCTTTGGTTAGTGGTATAGCACTAGATAAAAACCAAGCAAGGGTTACTTTAAGAAATATTGATGATAAGCCAGGAATTGCTGCTGAAATTTTTGGAACTTTAGCAAATGAAAATATCAATGTAGATATGATTATCCAAAATGTAGGTGTAGATGGAGCTACAAATTTGGGCTTTACTGTGCCTGAAAACGAGCTTGATTTAGCAACTAATGCTATGAAAAAAGTTTTAGGTGCTAATGCTAATATAGAAACAGATAGTGCAGTGGTAAAAGTTTCAGTTGTGGGTGTGGGTATGAAATCACATTCTGGAGTAGCTTCAGCAGCTTTTAAAGCATTGGCAAATGAAAATATTAACATACAAATGATTTCTACAAGCGAAATTAAAATTTCAGTCATCGTGCATGAAAAATATGGCGAATTAGCTGTAAGAGTATTGCATGAAGTTTATAAACTAGATGTATAAATGAGCAATAGTTTTTTAAAATTTACCCTAGAGCAAATCCGAGAAAATGGCACTTATACAAGTTGGTTAGAAGAAAGGCGTCTTGAATGGTCGCCTTTGATAGCTTCTAAATTAGCTTTGCTTTTACAAGGTTATACTTTTATTGTGATTACTGATGAGCAAAGAGCTTGGTTTGAAGAGTATTTTTTAAGCCAAATCAATGCTAACACCACAAGACCTTTAGTGCCTTTTGTGTCTTTAAAAGGAATTTATAATAAGGCTTGCAATACCCAAGAAGATATAGATTTGCTAAATGATCTTTTAAGTATTTCTTTTCCTAATGGTTATGCTTTTTTTTATATAGGAACTAATACAGGATTTAAATTTAAAATCGCTAATTCTAAAGCAGAAAGTATGCTTTGGCTTTTTGATGAGCAATTGCAAAATAGCTTTTATCTTTCCTCACGCGATAAGGAATTAGACTATAAACTTATTTCTTTATACAAAGTATTTGAGCAAAGCTTAGAGGCTGTGCTTTTTTCTAAGGTAGAAATTTGAATCTAAGAAATAAAATCATTATCCATAATGATTTTGAACTAATGCAAGAAAAACTCACAGAAGAATATGGAACAAAAAATCTTAGATTTTTCATACCTAAAAACCCTGACTTAGAATTAAGATTAAATGACTTAACTTATGACAAAAACGCTCAAGCAACGGCAAGGGCTATTATGAAAGAAAGTTATATGGCTGAAGCACAAGCTAAAATTATTGTTATACTAGCTAAGTCTTTTCGTGAAGAAGCACAAAATTTTTTATTAAAGCTTTTTGAAGAGCCACCAAAAAATGTATATTTTATTATCGTAGCTCCTTCAAAAAATGTTTTTTTACCTACTATACTTTCAAGATTTATCATAGAAAAGCATAAAATTCAAAAAGAAAAGATGTCTTTAAATTTAGATCTTAAAAAAATGGATCTAGCTCAAATTGCTTCATTATTAAAACAATATGAAAATATAGACAAGCATGAATGTTTAGATTTAATTAGTGTTTTAAGCTATGAGTGTTTTAAACAAGATATAAAATTAAACGATGAAGAAATTGATTTTTTTTATAAAGCTTATGAGTTAGCTAAATTAAATGCAAAGCCAACTATTTTACTAAGCACCATAGCTTTAATTTTACACGAGAGAAAAAATGAAAATCATTAAAATCAATCCTAACACAGACTTTGAGCAAATTTCTAAATATATAAAGCCACACAAAGCAGGCGAGAAAATTATGAGTGAAAAAACTCAAATTCATTTTTTTCTTATCAAAGAATTAAGAGCGCCTGCTGCAAATATACTTAAACAAGACGCACTAAGGGTTGGAGCTGAACTTGTAACACATAAAGAAGTTATACTAGGTAAAGAACATACTAATGCCTTACTTATGGTAACGCAAAATCAAGCCAAAAAGCTTATAGAAAAAGAAAAATTACAAGATTTTAAACTTAAAAATTTAGCACTATTTTTAAAGTCTAATTTCGCTAAACCAAAATATGCAAAAATTATGGGTGTGATTAATATTAATGAAGATAGTTTTAACGCTCAAAGTAGAGTTAAAGAAAATGAAGTTTTAGAAAAAATCGAACTTATGATCTCTCAAGGGGCTGATTATATAGATATAGGCGGGGTTTCTTCAAGACCTGGAAGTGTGTATTGTGGGAAAGAAGAAGAGTTTAAACGCTTAAAAAATACCCTAGATTTAATCTATAAAGAAAAACTTTATGAAAAATGTATTTTTAGTTTAGATAGTTTTGATGAGTATTGTTTAGAATATGCTTTAAATAAAGGCTTTAAGCTTATTAATGATATTACTGGTTTTAAAAATGAAAATTTAGCCAAACTAGCTTTAAAATACAAAGCCACTTATACACTCATGCATATACAAAATACCCCACAAAATATGCAAGATAACCCGCATTATGAAGATGTATTAGCTGAGCTTGATGATTTTTTTACGCAAAAGCTAGAAAGGCTAAGTGAGCTTGGTTTAGAAGATGTGATTTTAGATGTTGGTATTGGTTTTGGTAAAAGTCCTTGGCATAATATGATGTTAATCAAACATTTAGAGCATTTTTTACGCTTTGAAAAAGAACTTTTAATTGGAGCTAGTAGGAAAAGTATGATAAATGCTTATTTTAGCTCAAGTGTTGAGCAAAGACTAGCGGGTACGCTTTATTTACATTTAGAGGCTTTTAAAAATGGAGCAAGTATTATAAGAGTGCATGATGTGTATGAACATAAGCAAATGTTTGAACTTGCAAAAGCTATGGATGAACTTTCTTTGGAGTAGTGATGACTTATCAAGAGTATTTAGAAAAGGTAAAATTAGTAAAAGAATGGATGAGGGCTTATTATGAAGATGATGAGCCTTTAGCAAGCGATGAAGAATATGATAAACTTATAAGAGAGTTAAAAGCATTTGAAACGCTTCATCAAGAAAAGATTTCTAAAGATTCTCCTACGCAAAATATCGCCCCAACTATACAAAGTGAATTTTACAAACTTGCACATAGTGCAAAAATGTGGTCTATGGAAGATGTTTTTGATGAAGCTGAGCTTAGAGCTTGGGCAAAAAGAGCTAAATGTGAGTTTGATTTTTTCATAGAACCTAAATTTGATGGAGCGAGTTTAAATCTTACTTATGAAAATGGTATTTTAATCAGCGGTGCTACAAGGGGCGATGGAGAAGTGGGTGAGGATATTACTTTAAATGTAAAAGAAATATCAAACATACCTCAAAAAATTCCTTATAAAGACAAGATAGAAATTCGTGGCGAAGTGGTAATTTTAAAAGAAGATTTTGAAAAAATCAATGAAAAAAGAGCTAAAGATGGCTTGAGCTTATTTGCAAACCCACGCAACGCAGCAAGTGGTTCACTAAGACAGCTTGATACAAGCATTACAAAAGAAAGAAATTTAAAATTTTATCCTTGGGGAGTGGGGGAGAATTCTTTAGAATTTAGCAAGCACTCTGAAGTAATGGAGTTTGTAAGAAGTCTTGGTTTTTTAAAAGATGATTTTGTTTTTTGTGTTAAGACTTTAGATGAGGTTTTAGAAAAATATCACGAGCTTTTAGAAAAAAGAGATCAAAAGCCTATGATGATGGATGGTATGGTTGTAAGGGTAGATGATTTAGCTCATTGTAAGCTTTTGGGTTATACAGTGAAATTTCCAAAATTTATAGCTGCGTTTAAATTTCCTGCTTTGGAAAAAACTACAACATTGCTTGGGGTTAATTTGCAAGTTGGAAGAAGTGGGGTAATTACCCCTGTGGCGGTTTTAGAGCCTGTAAATTTAGATGGGGTTATCGTAAAGTCTGCAACCTTGCATAATTTTGATGAGATAGCTAGACTTGGAGTGATGATAGGCGATAGCGTAAGTGTGATAAGAAGTGGAGATGTTATACCTAAAATCACTAAAGTTTTTACTCAAAGGCGTGATGGTTTAGAAAGTAAGATTGCTAAACCAACTCTTTGTCCTGAGTGTTTAAGTGAGCTTTTAGATGAGGGTGCTTTTTTAAAATGCCAAAACCTAGACTGTAAAGCAAGACTTGTAAATTCTATCATACATTTTGTATCTAAAAAGTGTTTAAATATAGACGGCCTTGGAGAAAATATCGTCGAGCTTTTATTTAAAGAAGGAAAAATCGCTAACATAGAAAGCATATTTTTCTTAAAATACAGCGATTTTGAAGACTTAGAAGGCTTTAAAGAGAAAAAAATCAACAATCTTCTAAGTGCTATTGAAAATGCAAAAAAATGCCTCTTATCAAGGTTTATCACTGCTTTGGGTATAGAGCATATCGGAGAAGTAGCAGCTAAAAAACTAGCTCAATCTTTTGGCTTTGAATGGTTTATGCAAAGCTATGAAGCTTATGCAAATTTAGAAGGCTTTGGCGAACAAATGGCTAAAAGCTTAGAAGAATTTACCCATGTCAATGCAAATCGCATTAAGCATTTTTATGAAATTTTGCATTTAGAGGATGAGAAAAAAGAGCTTATTATAAATGATAATATTTCTAATAAAACCTTTGTTATCACAGGCACTTTAAGCAAATCACGCGATCATTTTAAAGAACTAATTGAAAACTTTGGAGCAAAGGTAAGTTCAAGTGTGTCTAAGAAAACTGACTTTGTATTATATGGAAGTGAAGCAGGCTCAAAGCTTGAAAAGGCTCAAAGTTTAGGAGTTAAGTGCATCAATGAAGCTGAGTTTAACGCTCTTTTAGGCGGTGATGATGAGGTATGATGTCTTTGTAAGTGCAAAGTTAAACATTTCTCGCAATAAAGCTTGTGAGCTTATAGAAAACAAGCAAATTTTACTCAATGGCGAGTTTAAAAAAACCTCTTTTAAAATCACATCTTTAAATCCTTTAGAAGATGAGAGTTTAAAACTCACGCTTTTAGAAGAGCTTTTTGTAAGCAGAGCTGCTTTTAAGCTCAAGCATTTTTTACAAGAGCATACATTTACTATCAAAGATAAAATTTGTTTAGATATAGGTTCATCGACCGGAGGTTTTGTGCAAATTTTACACCAAAATAATGCTAAACACATTACAGCTTTAGATGTAGGTTCTAACCAACTTCATGAGAGCTTAAGAAATTTAGAAAATATCCAAATTTGTGAAAACACTGATTTGCGTGAGTTTAAAAGTGAAATTTTATATGATGTTATCACTTGTGATGTGAGTTTTATATCTTTAACACATTTGATTTTTCATATAGATAAACTTGCTAAAGATCTTATCATCTTGCTTTTTAAACCTCAATTTGAAGTAGGTAAAAATGCTAAGCGCGATAAAAACGGAGTGGTAAAAGATACCAAAGCCATCAAAAATGCTAAAGAAAGCTTTGAAAAAGCTTGTGCAAAGCTTGGTTGGATCTTGCAAGCAAGTCAAGAGTCACACTTAAAAGGAAAAGAAGGTAATGTTGAGTTTTTCTACGCCTATAGAAAAAACTAAGATCACAAATTTAGCCATAGGGCGTTTTGATGGTATGCATTTGGGGCATTTTGAGCTTTTTAAGCATTTAGATGAAAATGGCGCCTTATTTATCATCACTAAAGAGGAAAAAGAAGCCCTAACACCTAAGGATTTTAGAGTAAATTTGGTTGATTTTCCTTTGATTTTTTGTGATTTTGATAAAATCAAGGACTATAAAGGCGAGGATTTTTTAAAGCTTTTAAAGCAAGAATTTCCCAAACTAGAAAAGATCATTGTAGGTTATGATTTTAAATTTGGCAAAGAAAGAAAATGCAGTGCCAAAGACATACAAAGTCTTTGTGGTATAAACACCATCATCGTAGATGAGTTTAAAATTCAAAATAAAAGTGTTCATACAAGTATGATTAAAACCTTACTTAAAGAAGCAAAAGTCAAAGAAGCTAAAAATTTTCTAGGTAGATTTTATAATATACAAGCAAATATCATCAAAGGTCAAGGCATAGGCGCTAAAGAGCTTTTTGCAACTTTAAATTTACATACAAAAGACTTCTTTTTACCCAAAGATGGCGTATATGCGACTTTAGTAAAGATTGAAAATAAAAGCTATCATAGTGTAAGTTTTATAGGCATAAGATCTACTGATAAAAATTTTGCTTTAGAAACGCATATTTTAGATGAAAATTTCACAAACACAAAAGCAATTTTAGTTGAGTTAAGTTTTATTGACTATATAAGAGCTAATGAGAAATTTAACGACTTAGCCTTATTAAAAGCACAAATTAGTAAAGATATTGACAAAGCAAAAGAAATTTTAGGAAGATTAAATGAAAGATGAAATTTTTAAAAAACCCTTAGAAAAACAATTTGAATTTGATAAAAGCGTAGCAAGTGTTTTTGATGATATGGTGTCAAGATCTGTGCCTTTTTATACGCAAAATTTAAAACTCATAGTCGAACTTATTGATCATTTTACACCACAAAATGCGAGAATTTGTGATCTTGGTTGTTCTACGGCTAGTTTATTGCTTGCACTTTATGAAAAAAGAAAAGATTTTCTTTTAAGCGGGGTTGATGAGGCTAATGCTATGTTAGAGATCGCCAAAAACAAATGTCAAGCCTTTGGAGCTAGGGTGGAATTTCATCAAAAAAATTTAGATGATTTTGAGTTTTTTAAAAATGATGTTTTTATAGCTACTTATACTTTGCAGTTTATTCGCCCACCTAAAAGACAAGAATTAGTTGATAAAATCTATCAAAACTTAAATGAAAATGGTATATTTGTGCTTAGTGAAAAAATTCTTTATGAAGATGTCAAAATAGCTAAAAAAATGATACAAATTTATGAGCAATATAAACTAGAGCAAGGTTATAGTAAGCTAGAAATTTCAAGCAAGCGAGAAGCCTTAGAAAATGTCCTCATACCTTATACTCAAAATGAAAACATAACTATGCTTAAAAAGGCAGGATTTTCTAAAGTAGAAAGCGTATTTAAGTGGGTAAATTTTGAAACTTTCATAGCTTTTAAATAAAAATATTTTTTATAACAATGTGTTTTAGAAAAATAATTATGAAGCCATGGAAGCAAAAATATTATTTTTTAACCATAAAGTCTATTTTATAGTAATTTTAA
>NZ_JAKMSK010000012.1:0-44682 GCF_025772605.1 Campylobacter sp. CNRCH_2016_0050h
CTGAGCTAACGAGACAATCAAAAAATGAAATTATGCCAAAAGAATATTTTTTTGTCAAGATCTAAAATAAAAATTTAAGCATATTCTTAAATATGCTTAAATTTAAACAATTAAGCTAAATCCAACGACACTTTTCCATTTTTAATTTCTGCCACCTTAACCTTAACCTCGTTACCAATTTCTAGCTTTTCCTTGAATTTAGAATTATGCAATAAACCATCTACGCCATCTCTAAGTTCTACAAAAACTCCAAATTCTACAACTTTTTGAACTTTTCCTATAAATTCTTCTCCGATATCAAATTTAGGCACTTCTTTTCTATCGCGCTTTTTATTAGAACCTTTAGAATGAACTAAATTTAATATATATTCTTTGCTTTGAGAAATAAAATCATGATTAATTCCTGCTATTTTAACCTCACCTTTATCTCTATCTAAGTCAATATTAACTTCAAATTTTTCTATAATCTCTTTTATAGTTTTACCACCTTGGCCAATAATATCAGGGATTTTACTTGGATCTACATTAAAAATTTCAATCTTTGGTAAAATTGTTTCATTAACAACTATGTTTTGATTAGCCTCTTCCATTAATTGTAAAATGTATTCCCTAGCTTCTTTTGCTTGATATAAAGCTTCTTTTAAAACTTGTTGCTCTATACCGCCAAGTTTTATATCCATCTGCAAAGCAGTGATTCCCTCGTAACTCCCTGCTACTTTAAAATCCATATCTCCATCATGATCCTCAAGACCCATAATATCTGTTAAAATAGCATATTTTTCATCTTCAAAAACAAGTCCCATTGCCACACCTGCCACTAGTTTTTCACTTTTTACCCCTGCGGCTCTTAAAGCCAAAGCACCACCACAAACAGTAGCCATGGAACTAGAACCGTTGCTTTCTAAAATTTCAGACACTAAACGAATAGTATGAATATAATCCGTATCAATACTAGGATGTAAAGCTCTTTTTGCTAAATTTCCATGCCCTAACTCTCTTCTACCTGGAGCTTTTATAGGAGTAGCCTCACCTACAGAAAAACCTGGAAAATTATAATTTACCATAAATTTTTCGCATATTGGATTTTTCTCTGTTAACAAATCTGACATTTGCGCATCATTATCACTTCCCAAAGTAGCTATAACTAAAGCTTGAGTTTGTCCTCTAGTAAAAAGACACGATCCATGTGCATTTGGCAGAATATTTGTCTCTATATCTATCTTTCTAACATCTTTCAAACCTCTACCATCTGCCCTTTTATTTTCATTAAGAATTTGACTTCTAACAAGCTCTCTTTTGCACAAATATAAAGCTTTCTCAATATCTTCAATTTTCCATTCATTTTCAATAGCACTAGCTTCATTTTCAATCTCTTTTGCTATTTGTGAGATTTCACTTGCTCTTTCACTTTTCGCCATTTGGTTAATTGCAATTTTAAGCTTTGAGATATAAGAATTTTTAATAAAATCAACAATTTTACCACCATCTGTTTCTATTTTAAATTCAAGTTTGGAATTTTTTCTATAAGCAGCAAAAACTCTTTCATATTCATTAGAGCCACGCAAAATCGCATTGCCTGCAAATTCTAAAGCCTTTAAAACATCATCCTCATTAAGCTCATTCATACAATGTTGACCATTTTGTTTATTTGCTAAAGCTCTCATTTCTATCATTAAAAGCTCATCTTTAACACCCGCCACATAAAGGTCTAGGGTGCTATTTTTTAATTCACTATTGCTTGGATTTAAAACAAATTCATTATTCATACGACCTATTCTTACACCACAAACTGGCGCTTTTATAGGAATATCACTTAAATATAAAGCAATGCTTGCAGCATTTAAACTCATCACTTGCAGATCTACTTCAGGATCAGCAGAAAGAACCATTACTACAATTTGAGTTGGATAAGCATAGCCTTTTGGGAAAAGAGGTCTTAAACTTCTATCTATAATCCTTGCACTTAAAGTTTCATTATCACCTGGTTTAGTTTCTCTTTTTACATAACCACCTGGAATTCTTCCTGCCGCATAAGCTTTTTCTATATATTGTACCGTAAGAGGTAAAAAATCCTCTTCTACCATTTTTTCTTCTCTAGCAACAGTTGCCAAAACTACAGCATTTTTTTCTTGCATTAAAACTGCACCCGCTGCTTGTTTTGCAACCTTATTAGTCTCAAATATTTCAAAATGATTATTAATATTTATTTCATGTCGCATGATTTTTCCTTTAATATTTTCATCATAGGCAAAAACCAAATAAGCTTTTTAAATTTTAAAAATTAAAACTTAAAAAGCCTGTTTTTGTTTTGCCTATAAATTTATATCTAAACAACCGATTGTTTAGATATAAATTTATCTCTTTAATGGAAGATAATATTTACTTTCTTCTAAAATATCTAAAATTTCATGAGCTTGCAAAATCGTTTTATTTTTAAAATAAAACTCAATATTCACAAAATGATCAATTTTTTGCACACAATAAACCTCATCTACAAAAACACCGATATATTCATATACATCACTTGGCATTAAAGCAGTAGCATAAACAATACTATTTACTTCTTCTTTTAACAAACTTTTAATACATGAAGAAGCAGTAATTCCACTTTCGCAACCTTCATGCAATATTAAAATATTTCTCCCTTTTAAATCCTTTAAAAGATTTCCTTTTCTATAACGATACACATTTTTTAAAATTTTTTCTTCGTAGGTTCTATTGGCTTCACCATAAATATAATCTAAACTTATATCGAAAGCTTTAACTAAAGCCTCATTATAAACCAACTCCTTTGTTTCACTAATCATAGCTATTTGACATTCATCATTATTAGGAGCTTTAATTTGTTCTGTAAATAAAAAATCATATGGAATTTCTAATTTTTGTGCTAGCGCATCAACAAAAACTATCGATTTTAAAGAAGGTGTAATAATAATATAATCTTTTAGTTTGTTTAATGGTAATATATCATATAATTTCTCAAGTGCATCTTTTTCATCTTCAAAAAATATCATATCGACCTTTCATTTTCCTCTAAAGAAAAATCATAAGATACCCCGCCTAATGGATAAAAATTAAACATAAAATATACACCACTTTGATCTTTAGCACTAATACCACCACTTGTAAGTTTAGGTGAAATATCTTTGCGATACATCAAAGAATAATTCCAACATTTTCTTTGATAAGTATAACCTATTTCCCATTTTTCAGGATCTTTGTTCAAATCAAACCACAATCCACCAAAAATTTGATAATTAGTATTTATATCATATTGGGCTTTAGTTCCTATAAAATTATATTTTTCATTTTCATACATTCTATAAGCATGGTTTAAACTAATCTTCCATTCACCATAATCAAACAAAGCTTCACTAAAAACCTTATCAAAACGATTATCAGCTCCAGAATATTCAGCTTCATTTCTTAAACTTATATAATCATTGTAAAAATATTCTACAACATTATCAAAAGCACCAAAGCCACCTTCTTTAGTAAAGTATTTAACCTTCAAGTTATGATATAATTTTTTTTTGCCTAAAGTATTGTAAAAATACTGATACATTGAAAAATTAAGTTGCTCAGGATCATTTTTTAACTCTACAAAATCTTCAGTGATTTCACCCGATTTAGCTCCAGGTAGAAAATAATCAACCCCTAAATATAGAGTATGATAAAAATTTTCATATGGCTTTGAAAGATCTGTATATAAAGAAAAATTATGAGAATTTCTAAATAAATGTTCTTGGTTTTTAACATCTGTGTTAGAATAATCTACAAAATTTGCATATATCCTTTCTGTGAAAGCAAAATTTAAAAAATCATCAAAAAAACTCGTATGATAAATTAAAGGTAAATCAAAATCTAAAGTTTTAGCATAAATACCCGTATGTCTATAATACCTATGAAAAGAAGCATCCAAGCTATATTGCATATAATTATCAAAAAATCCATTTAAATATCTATGATATTGAAAAGATGGATATTCTTGTAAAGTATCTTTATTGCTAATTTTAGAAGTGTCTATATAATACTTTGCATAAGCACCATAATAATTATCATCATCTGATAAAAAATAATTTATTTTAGAAGTAACTAAAGAAGCTTCGGTTTTTGCGCTAGAACTTAAATTCATATAATCAACATCATTTAAATAAGTAGCATCAACCCATAAACCCTCTTGAAATTCTTCACCTAAAAGACTTTTAAATAAAGATTCATTTGAATATTTAACCTCTAAACCATAGTGTTCTTTATTTTTTAAATTTTCTTCTCTTTTATAACTTGATTTTTCGCCAAAAATACCACCGCTAATTTCACCTTGAGAATAAGGGGTATCAATAAATCTTAAAGTTGAGTATAAGCCATAACCTCTTTTTGTTCTAATCTGAGGTTCAAATTGAACGTCCGCATTATCATCAATAACATAATAAATTGGCTGATTATAATATAGCCCTTCACTTTGTTTTAAAACTACTTGGGGAATTAACAATCCGCTTTTTCTTTTAGTATCTACACTAAAACCAAAATAAGGTAAATACATCACCGGAACATTTTTTACATATAATCTTGCATTATAAAGATGTAAAAAATTACTCTCTTTGTTTAATTTGCCTTCATCAAAACGAATTTCCCAATCAGGATTTTCAACATTACAACTAGATACAACAGACTTTTTACTCATTACAAATTTGTCATCAATTTTAGCTTGATGACATTGTAGCCAAACCTCCAAATCATTATTTGAAAAAAATAAATTTTTAAAAGCTGTAGTGTTATCTTTTAAGTTAATCTTCGTATAAGTAGAATTAGTTCTTTCTTTTTGCCCCCTTAAGATATTAACATCTCCAAAAAGCTCCAAATCTTTTGTTGTTTCATTAAATTTAGCCTCGCTTGCAGTTATCAAATAAAAATCAGATACCACAACTACATTATTTTTTGCCTCTATAATATCATTTTTTTTGACAACATCCAAAGCATAGATATCCACTTTAGAAGCATATAAACTTCCTATGCAAGCCAAAGAAAGTAATATTTTACGCAAGATCTATCACCACTGTTTTGGCCGCATAATCATGCCAAGTTTTTAAAACGATATTGCTTAAAGCCCAAGCAAAACCCAAACCATACAACATATCACTAATTTGCCTCACACCTGCTCTTAAAGCACTTTGAATGAAATTTGGTTTATCTAATAAGTTTTGATCAATAACCATAATCTTCAAAAGCATTTTTCCTAAAGTTGCACCATATAAATATGTAAATAGACTATGATATGTAAATTGCAAAATTAAAGTTCCACCAGCAAAACGTATTAAAAGATTGTGAATTTCATCATAAGTTTGCATAGAACTAATCTTATCAAATAAAATAATACTCACAATAGCTAAAATCACAAAACTATCAACAATATAAGCTAAAAATCTTTTTTTAAAACTTGCTATTTTTAGCTCTTCTTTTTCTAGTTTGTCAAATAATTCTTGATTTGCACTCATTTAAGAACCTGAAAAGCAATATCTTTTCTATGTTGTTTTCCTTTAAAATGAACATTATCACAAAGCATATAAGCGTTTTTTTGCGCTTCTTCAATACTTTTTCCAATTCCTACACAAACTAATACACGACCACCACTAGCATATAGTTTGTTATTTTCTAAAACTACTCCAGCATAAGAAATATGAGAATTTTGCGGAATTTCTCCTATATCAATTAATGCTTTTGGAGAATCTTTATAAGGATAGTTTTTACTTGCACAAACCACACCTACTGCAAATTCATCTTTGATTTTTATACGAGTATTTGCAAGATTTTTATTCACACATGCTAAAAATAAATCCAAAGGATTTTCTATCAAAGGCATCAAAACTTCGCACTCAGGATCACCAAAACGCACATTGTATTCTAAAACATAAGGTTTATTATTTACAACCATCAAACCTATAAACAACACTCCAACAAATTCAGCACCCTCTTCTTTCATACCTTTAAGAGTTGGTACTACTATATCTTTTTTTACTTGCTCTAATAAATTTTCACTTGCTAAAATACTTGGAGCATATGCACCCATTCCTCCTGTGTTTGGTCCCTTATCATTATCTAGTAATCTTTTATGATCTTGTGCAGCAGGTAACAATATAAAATCATCTCCATCGCAAACTGCAAATACACTTAATTCAAATCCGTTGAGATATTCTTCTATAACAACAATCTTACCAGCTTCACCAAAACTCTCTCCGCTAAGCATATTTTTAGTAGCCTCTAAAGCTTCTTCATGGCTTTGAGCAATAATCACACCTTTGCCCGCACACAAACCATCTGCTTTTACCACTATAGGAGGAGTTAAACTCATAATAAATTTCTTAGCTTTCTCATAATCTGTTGTATTTAAAAATTTAGCTGTTTTAATTTTATATTTTTTTAAAAAACTCTTCATATAAGATTTTGAAGCTTCAAGCATAGCAGCAGCTTTAGTAGGACCAAAAATAGCAATATTATTTTCTTTAAAAAGATCTACTATACCCTCTGCTAGAAAATTTTCACTTCCAACTATACAAAGATCAATCTCAGATGCCTTTGCATAAGCTGTAATAACCTTAGGATCTTTCATATTAAGATTTGTTCCTATTTTAGCGGTAGCACCATTTCCTGGTGCAAAATAAAATTCCAAATTATTATTTGTTTTTTGAAGAGCCAAAGCGATAGAATATTCCCTAGCACCGCTTCCTAATATTAAAATTTTCATTATTTTCCTTAAAATATCAAAACCCAAATGGCCGGAGTATAAGTGTCTGACCCTCAAAAAGTCAAAGTATGCCATTAGGTGATTTTTAAAGGCTGCAGCTTCTCGCTTTTTTTCAAAACTCAAACGAAGTCACAGAACACGGTAAATCACACATCACAGCTTATAATTAATGTGTTGGATCCTCTTTAATACCATATCGAACCATTTAGGCATTCTAATTATAACTAAGAAAACTTAAAAATAGGGTTTAAAAGGATTTTTATAAAATTTTGAATTTAGTTTTGGAGTCCTTTTTTAAAAAATACTTTCCTTCTAAAATAACATCAGCAACAGATGCCCAAATAGTTTTTTCATCTACATAAACTATATCAAATTCAGTATTTTTCATCAATCCTTGATAATTTACTTTTTTAGGTGCATGCTTAACAACATAATAAGGATTCATTGCAAAAATTTGGATTTTCATATTAACATATAAATCAGGATTGGAAGTAACTATTAAAAAACTTTTTTCACATTCTTTTCTTACTTTTTTAACATAAGAAAGTAATAATTGATCATTTGGATTTAGTGCATGTTTATTTAATCTATTTAAATAAAGTTCAGCAAAAGAAAGAGTGCAGAAAGAAATTTCGCTTGCAGTTTTAAAATAAGAATTTTTTATACTTGTTGATTTTAAAGATTTTTTCCAAATTTCTATATCTAATTTTGTAGCACATATATTTAAACCTTGTTTAATTTTCTCAAAAAGTTTCTCTCTAGCCATATTAAAACTATTATTAAAAATGGTAAGATTTTTTTCATAGAAAGACTTTCTCATTGCCTCTAATTTTTCAATACTTTTTGTAAAATAATCTACTTCATTTTTTATTTCAACAAGCCTTTGTTTTTTACTTTGTATCATTTCTTCAAATTCTTGTCGTTTTTTGCCACTTTCTGTTTCTATTCTCGCTTGTTTTGATTTAATATCTGTAATCAAAGTACTCATTTGGCGATCAAGTGCTAATTTTCTATTTTTCCTATTATCGATCGAAGCAAGAAGTGCTTGATAATGGCATTGATGAGACAAAAAGACCTCATCATACAAACGCTCCATGTTGATATGTTTTTGTTTATCTTTCATATCTTTATAAGCCATTTCAAGATGTACTATAATATTTTTCATAGCAGAAAAGTCAGCTTGGTTAATAGTATTATCTGAAAAAAGCAAAGTATCCAAAGCTTTATGTAAAAAACGCTTCATAGCAAAAAAATCTATAATATATGGTACCTCATCTGTATTAATATCTTTCACAGCATTGATTGATAGTGTTTCATTATAAAAATACCTTTGAATGGCTTGTGGGATAGTCAAATTTAGAGTAATCTTATCAAGATTATCATAATCAGTTTCTCTATAAAGCTCTTGAACATAAGCATCACGCCTTGTTAGTCTTAAATCCTCCAATTCATCATCACTATCTGTTTTCCAAAAATCTCTTTCTTTAATAAAATCATTATCTCCAAATTCTTGAAATTTAGAAGGTCTTAAATCTGTAATATGCTTTCCATCGGATCTAAACTCAACAAACATACCAACCGTTGGCATGCTTCTTTTATCGTGCCAAGCATGTTTGTTAAATTCAAAAAATGTTTTTGCAAGATTAATTACTGTTCCTCTTCCAGTACCATCCACATAAACCATTATTTTTCCATGCATATCCAAATCCTTGATCTAAAGAAAAATTAAATTCTTATTTTAACTTTGTTTTCATAAATTTACAATAATATTTTAAAATTTATTAAAAATAACTATCTTAGGTATTTAATCTATGTTTTTATATCAATACTTTAAAAATCCAAAGCAAACAGGAGCATTTTGTGCAAGCTCAAAAAAACTAAGCAAACTCATAACCTCTCATGTCCAACATGCAAAAAATATTATTGAAATAGGACCTGGAACAGGAAGTTTTACCAAATATATCCTTAAGCAAAAAAATCATGATGCAAGATTTTTTGCAGTTGAAATTAATCCACATATGGCAAAAAAACTACAACAAAATATAAAAAATATAGATTTAGAAATTAGATCAGCGGAATTTCTACCTGATATGTTAGAAAAAAGAGCAATCAACAACGCAGACTTAATTATTTCTGGAATTCCTTGGGCTTTATTAAATTCCAAAGAACAAGATTTATTATTAAAATCCATTCATGAAGTTTTAGAGGAAAATGGTTGCTTTGCAACATTTGCATATATACTGCCCACGCCAAAAGGAAGAGCTTTTAAGAAAAAACTTTTTACTACTTTTAGCAAGGTAGAAATTTCACCTATCATTTGGCAAAATCTCCCTCCTGCTTTTGTTTATTTTTGCACTAAATAACTATTCCCATTCAATAGTCGCTGGCGGCTTACTAGAAATATCATACACCACACGATTAATTCCTTCTACTTCATTAATAATACGGCGTGAAATATTTTCTAGTAACTCATAAGGTAAATGAGAAAAAGTAGCTGTCATACCATCACTTGCATTCACCACACGCACACAAACTGCATTATCATAAGTCCTATTATCTCCCATTACGCCAACACTTTGCACATTTAAAAGCACGCAAAAAGCCTGCCATGTTTTATCATACCAACCACTGCTTTTTAATTCTTCAATCAAAATCACATCAGCTTTTCTCAAAAGCTCCAAACTAGGCTCATTTACTTCACCCATAATGCGTATAGCAAGCCCTGGACCCGGGAAGGGATGACGATAAACTACATCTTTACTCAAGCCAAGTTCTATTCCTAAAGCTCTTACCTCATCTTTAAAAATTTCTTTTAGAGGTTCAATAAGTTTTAAATTCATCTTTTCAGGTAACCCACCCACATTATGATGAGATTTTATGGTTTTACTAGCCCCTACAACCGAACTTTCAATAATATCAGTATATAAAGTTCCTTGTGCTAAATATTTTACATCTTTATGTTTTTTAGCTTCTTCTTCAAAAACTTCTATAAAGGTATTTCCTATAATTTTTCTCTTTTGTTCAGGATCCCTAACACCTGCTAAGCGACTTAAAAAAATCTCCCTAGCATCAATACTAATTAGATCAATACCTAAAGTATGTCTAAACATATATTCAACTTGCTCTTTTTCACCGCTTCTTAAAAGACCATTATCAACAAATACTACTACCACTTGATCTTTTATCGCACTTGCTAGTAATGCAGCCACTACACTGCTATCAACCCCACCACTAACAGCACATAATACCTTATCATTACCTACTTCTTCTTTAATTTTTTGCGCTTGAGTTTTTGCAAAAGATCCCATATTCCATATACTATCACAATTACATGCATACTTAGCGAAATTTTTTAAGATGCTTTTTCCAAACTCACTATGTTGAACTTCAGGGTGAAATTGTAAAGCAAAAAATTTACGCTTTTCATCTCCAAATACACAAAAAGGACTATTTTCGCTTGTTGCCAAAACCTCAAAACCTTGTGGTAAATTTTCTACCTTATCAGAATGACTCATCCATACCGTTTGTTTTTTAGGTAAATTTTTAAACAAGTCACTATCATTTTGAATATCTATAGTTGCTTTGCCATATTCTTTATGACCTGCTGGAGCTACATTTGCACCAAAATGATGTGCCATAAGTTGCATACCATAACAAATTCCTAAAACTGGTATATTTAAATCAAAAACACCTTTATCACAAAAATAAGCATCATTTGCATATACACTAGCCGGTCCACCGCTTAAAATAATACCCTTAGGCTCTTTAATTTTAATTTCATCTAAACTTACATTAAAAGGTAAAATTTCTGCATATACACCCTGCTCTCTTAATCTTCTTGCAATGAGCTGTGTATATTGCGAACCAAAGTCCAAAACCAAAATATCTGCTTTTTTCATCTAACTCCTTTATAAATTTAACAATTGAAATTGTACATACCAAACTATAATAGATACTATATATCCAACTAAAATCGTCCATGCATATTTTAAATGAGAGTTAAAAGTATAAATTCCCTTCATTTTTCCCATTACCCCCACACCAGCTGCTGAGCCAAAGCTTATCAATGATCCTCCAATTCCTGCTGTAAGAGTTACTAAAAGCCATTGAGTATCATCCATACTTGGATTAGCTTTTAATACCGCACTCATAACCGGAACATTATCTACAATAGCAGATAAAAATCCTACGCCTATATTAATACTAGTAGCTCCAAATTTTGTATAAAGATCGGAAGCATAAGCAAGCCATCCAACAAAATGTAAAGCACCCACAGCAGATAAAATTCCAAAGAAAAATAATAAAGTATCCATTTCAATACGCGTCATATAATGAAAAATATTTAAATCTTTTTTACCTTGTTTTCTATTGAAAAAATACATATATAAGCTGAGCAAAGAAAGACCAAAAATCATACCCCACATTGCAGGCAAATCGCAAATACTATGGATAAAAACTGCTAAAGCGATAGTTAAAAAACCAAGCACAATAAATACTTTACCACCTGGCTTAATTTCAACTTTTTCTAGATTATCTTTATGAAAATTTGGCTCAACATCAGGCACATAACGCGATAGCAAATAAGCCGTAAGAAACCATCCAATAAAAGAAGCAGGAAAAAGAGCAAAAAATTCAAAAAAGGTAGCTTTTTTTGCCGTCCAAACCATCAAAGTAGTAATATCACCAAATGGCGACCAAGCTCCACCAGCATTAGCTGCTACTACAATATTTATAGCACCTGGGATTAAAAATTCTTTATTATGTTTATCTATAGTTAAAAGCACAGTAGATAAAATCAAAGCTGTGGTAAGATTATCTGCAATCGGAGAGATAAAAAAAGCCAAAATTCCTGTTAGCCAAAATAATTTTCTATAAGTATAACCCTTGCTTACAAGCTTATATTTTAAAGTTTCAAAAACCGATCTTTCTATTAACGCTTCTATAAAAGTCATTGCTGCTATTAAGAAAAACACAATTTGTGCGATTTCCAAGATAAGATGATTAACACTTTCTTCAAGTATTTGCGTGTCTAAATCATTTACTACCATATATATACCAATGACAATAAAAGAAAATGTTCCTATAAACAAAGCAGGCTTAGTTTTGTTGATATGATATTTTTCTTCTGCTGCTATAAAATAATACCCCAATACAAAAATTATTAAAACACCTATACCCAAAGCACTAAAAGCCAAATTTAACTCATGAGTTTGACCTGCTAATAAAAAGCTAATACTAAAACAAAGTAAAAAAAGTATTCTACTCATATTTCACTCTCCAAAGATTGGAATTTTTTTATTTCCTTTACGCTGCCATTATTATCTTTTATTTCATAAAATGGAGCAGCTTTATAACCACATGCACTTAAAAATATTAATAAAAAAAATGTTACAATAATTAAATGGAAGTTAAAAATGATATTAAAACAAGTTGTGATGTTATTGATATATTTGCTAATTCTGAAAAATATAAACATTATAGACCTTTAAAAGCACTTTTGCAATATAAAGAGTTTTTAAAACTGTTTAACTATAATCACCAACAAATGATTACTAAACTCTTTATAAAAAATAATACTTTGATTATTTTAGTTAAACACCACATTGCATATATGGAGCTTAATCACGATAATACCAAAAAAATGATTAAAAGTCTCATAAAAAACTATATTTTAGCTAAGCCAATGAGTAATTTTGCTAAAGTGGAAAATATAAAAATACTTAGCGACAAAAACTTTATATCCAAAAACAATACTTTTAACGCACATAAAAAAACTCATCTAGAACTTTCTAATGGAAATTTTAAAAACCATTTTGAAAATCCTATTTTATATAATAAATTTGAAGAACTACGAAAGCTTATAAAAAATGCTTGAAAATGAACTCAAAACCTTGCCTAATTTACCTGGCGTGTATCAGTATTTTGATATACAAGGTAAGCTTTTATATGTAGGTAAAGCCAAGAATTTAAAAAACCGCGTTAGAAGTTATTTTAATTTCACTCCAAATCTTTGCCCAAATCCTAGCAATAGTTTAAGAATTCAAAAGATGATTAGTCAAACCCATCATTTAGAATTTATTACCACAAAAAGCGAGGCCGATGCTTTAATACTAGAAAATTCTTTTATAAAACAATTACACCCAAAATACAATATATTATTAAGAGATGATAAAACCTACCCTTAT
Source organism: Campylobacter sp. CNRCH_2016_0050h (assembly GCF_025772605.1). Classification (NCBI taxonomy): domain Bacteria; kingdom Pseudomonadati; phylum Campylobacterota; class Epsilonproteobacteria; order Campylobacterales; family Campylobacteraceae; genus Campylobacter; species Campylobacter sp. CNRCH_2016_0050h. The sequence goes on from NZ_JAKMSK010000012.1 coordinate 12,928, forward strand.
ATTTATATAGACTTAAACGAAGATTTTCCAAGATTTGAGATTACAAGAAAAATCATCAAAAAAAATAAAATAAAATACTTTGGTCCGTTTTTTAAAGGTGCAAAAGAGCTTTTAAATGCTTTATATTTATCTTTTGAGCTAAGACAAAAAAAATCTTGCAAAGAACTTTGTCTTTTTTATCAGATTAAGCGTTGCAAAGGTCCGTGCGAGCAAAAAATCTCTAAACAAGAATATGAAAAAATTATCCAAAAAGCCACACAAGCTCTTTTAAATCCCTTATCTTTAACAAAAAATTTAGAAAATAAAATGCTTGAATACGCAAAAAGTGAAAACTACGAAGAAGCAGCTCTTATAAGGGATCAAATTAAAACAATTGAAGATTTAAGTGTAAAAATACAAATAGACCTTGCAAAATTAGAAGATTTTGATATTTATGCTATTTATTGCGAAGAAAACATACTCTCCATGGTGCGTTTTGTAATAAATAATGGTAAAATCATTAGTTCAAATCATAAAATACTAGCTCTTAATAATCAAAACGAATTTGACTTAAATGCAATTTATAAACAATATATTCTAGAAAATTACACACAAGAATCTCCAATAAAATCAACTCGTATTTATACACACAAAGATTTTGAAGACATGAAGCTACTGCAAGATCTACTCAGCGAGAGATTTTCTAAAAAATTTTACCTTAAATCGCCAAAACTTGGTGAAAAAAAAGTCCTGTGTGAGCTTGCTCTAGAAAATGCAAAAATAAACATACAAAAGCATTTAAAAAATGAAAATTATTTATTTTTAAAAGAATTAAAAGATTTTTTCAATCTGCAAAATTATCCCAATCATATAGAAATTTTTGATAATTCTCATATGCAAGGTGATGCAATTGTAGGTGCTTTAGTAACCTTCAAAGATGGGAAATTTGATAAAAGCTCTTATAGACACTATCATTTATCTTATAAAAATGATTATGATCAAATGCTTCAAATCCTTAGTAAAAGAGCTTTATCCTTTGATAAAAATCCACCGCCTGATTTATGGCTGATTGATGGCGGGAATGCCTTATTGAAACTAGCAAATGATATTATTAAAAGTTCTGGAGCAAATGTGGATATTTTAGCTATATCTAAAGAAAAAATAGATGCTAAAGCTTATAGAGCAAAAGGAAGTGCGAAAGATAAAATTTATACTCAAGAAGGAAAAATTCAACTTTCTACCGATGATAAAAAATTGCAATTTTTACAAAAATTGCGCGATGAGACACATCGCTTCGCAATTAGTTTTCACCAAAAAACAAAAAGAAAACAGGACCTACAAAGCTCTAAGTTGATACAACTTGGAATCTCTCAAGGTTATATTAAAAAATTTTTAGATTATTATGGTAGTTTTGATAAAATCAGTAAAGCCGATTTTAATGAATTAAAATCACTTTCTAATATAAAAATAGCCAAAATAATTAAGGAAAATTTATGATATTTTTTATTAGTTCTTTAACTTTGATTTTATGTTTTTTCAATTATTATTTTTTATATCCAATTGATCAAAAATTATTCTATATTTATACCTCTATTAGTATTTTAATATTTATCATTACATGTATTTATTTAATCATAAAAAATCAAAAACTTAAAAAAGATAATATCATTATTCAAGAAATAGAAAAATTTTTAAAAATATCAAGTTCAACCTCTTTAATAGATCTAAAAGAAAAATTAAAAACATCATTTGAGCTAACGCAAAAACAATTGCAAGATCAAAAAATACAAAACAAACTTTTACAAAAAAACTTACAATATCTTATTCAAAGTTTTAACTATATGCGATTAGAAAATTCCATTGCACTAAAACCGATTTTAAAAAAATATCAAATAAATACAAAAACAAAAAATATTATTTTTAAGAATATCCACGCATGCATTGTAAATGATGATGTGATTGAAAATTTTTTATTACAATGTATTTTATTAGATATAGGCATTAGTAGTGAAATTTTTGATGATTTTCAAAAAGTAGAGAAAAAATATTCCTTTATTATTTCAAAGAAGAAAATAAAAAATACGCTAAACTACACATTTGTAGATGTCAATGTCAAAGATCTTATCAATTTTTTAAGTACAAATTTTAAAGAAGAAAGTTATCAAATAGCAAATTTATACAATGTATTGATTTTTAAATCTTCTAGTTTTGAAAATAATCTAATTTTAAATATAACCAATCAATTTTGCTCAAATAATCAAATCGTAGATAGCCTAAGTGATTTTAAGAACGCTTTAAAATTAAATTTTAGATTAATTTTGGTTGATTATGAAGTCATAAAGTTCGATATTTTATATTTTAGTCAAATACTACATGAATATAAAATACAAAATTCACAAAATAAAATTTTACTTTTTACCAAAAATAGAGTTAAAAATTGTGATTTTGCCGATGAAATTATAAATGACATTAGCAAAAATGAATGGATAATTTTACTTAAAAAATATATTAATCAAGTTTAGTTCTATGATTAATAGCCTTATGTAAAGATATAAAATCGACATTTTCCAAACTAACACCGCTTGGAATACCTTGGGCTATTTGGGAAAAACTCAAATTTAAATCCTTTAATTTTTCCTCTATAAAAAAAACTACAGCATCTGAATTTAAGCCTTGAGTAAAAGCGAAAAAAATTTCTTTAGTATTTTTGTTTTCAATCATTACTCTTAATTTAGTAATATTTTCTTCGTTGGTATTTTCTAGTACAAAATAAAGCCCATCATAGCTTTTACTATCTTCTAAAATTAATATATCTTTAGGATCTTGCACTATACAAATAATATTATTATTTCTTTCTATATCAGAACAAACTTCACATAATTCATTTTCACTTAAAGCCCCGCATTGTATACATTTTTTAATCCCTCTAATGGATTCTTCAATACTATAAGCAAGTTTAGAACCTAGCAAAGGATCTTTTATACAAACATGATAAGCGAGTCTTAATGCGGACTTTTTACCGATAGTAGGCAATGCAGAAAATGCATTTACCAATTCATTAAATTTTTCTAAATCTTTCAAGTCATTTTAACCTTGAAAAAACAATCTTAAAAATATGATAACCATCTTCATAACTATAAGTTAAATTATAACCATGAAGATTGCAAATATTATTGATAATATAAAGCCCCAATCCCATACCTTCAACTTGAGTATTTTGTTCTCTTACAAAAGGTTTCAAATAATAATCAAAAGTTTTTTTAAGTTGAACCCCTTTATTTCTAACAATTACATAGTCCCCTGAACATATAATCTCACAAGCTTTATCGTCAGAATATTTAATAGCATTATCAATCAAATTTTTAAGCATTAAGGAAAAAAGTTCTAAATCAGCAACAATCATAGTATCTTCTTTGTAAGAAATCTTAACTTTTTGATAAAAATCATCTCTCATGAGATAATCTTCAGCCTGCTCTAAAATTAGGCTCAAATGATAAGTTTGCAAATTTAGTTGGCAATTTCTAGATAAAACTTTTTCAATTTTACCAAATTCATCAATCAATAATTCAAGTCTTTCAAAAATCGCTACTAAGCGGTCTTTTTGTTTTTGATTGTCTAGCATCTCACAAACTATCCTACCTTTTCCAATAGGTGTTTTAAGTTCATGCATAATCATTCTTAAAAAAAATTGTCTTGATTTTACTAATTCTTGTATTTTATTAATAGCATGGTCAAATTCAAAAGAAATTTCTGAAATCTCATCATTAATTTGTGAATATTCGGATAAAGGTTCTATTTTTCCAGCACTAATATTTTTAATTTTCTTTTTTAAAATTTTTAAAGGCATTAAAGATCTTAAAACAGAAAAATATAAAAATATAATCAAAATCAAACTAAAAAAGAAACTTAGTAAAAACAAATACTCTAAACGCGTAGATGCATTTAGCTCATAAAGCTGCTTTAAATTAACTTGTTCAACATAAAAAAAAATTTGATTATGGTAAATAATAGAAGAAAAACTACCGTAAGCAGAATTAACCTTAAGCACCTTTTCACCTTTTGCAACTATATGTTTTGCACTGCGTTCATTTTCAACTATTTTAAAAGACTTAGAAAGAAGATAATCATGAATTGAAAAACCTTCTTTTCTTTCTAAATTATATATAATTTTTTCTACAATTTCTTTTTGTCTATTTTGCTCATTGGTTAAATAAGAATCAACCTGAACCTTACCCAAGAGCACAAACAAAGCACAAACAAACAAAAAAGCCGTTGCAAAAAGAACGGTAATCTTAAGATTAATAGTTACTTTCATCCTATTAATTTATATCCTATCCCTCTAACTGAAAAAATATGCTTTGGTGCCTTCGAACTATCGCCGATCTTAGTTCTAAGTCTACCAATAATTACATCTAAACTTTTAGAATCTTTATCTTTTAAGCTTTTGCAGTGATACACAAGCTGCTCTCTGCTAACTGAAAATCCATGTTGTCTTATCATATAACTTAAAATTTCATATTCAGCAGGAGTTAAAATTAAAACCTCTTCATTGTAACTAATCTCATGTCTTTTTTCATCAATTTTAAAAGCTGAATTGATTATTTTTTCAGGAGTTTCATTTACGCGTTTTGAACGACGGATTAAACTCATAATTCTTGCATGCATTTCTTTAGGATCGTAAGGCTTTGGCAAATAATCATCCGCACCTATTTGAAGTCCTACAATTTTATCACTTAAATCGCTTCTAGCTGAAGAAATAATAATAGGAATACTATATTTTTCTCTTATTTCGCGACAAACTTCAAGACCATCAAGTCCAGGTAAAGTTAAATCAAGAATTAAACAATCATAATTTTTTATACCAGCACTCATTCCCAAATACGGATCTTCATAATTAGTAACTTTGATATTAAATTGGGCCAAATATTCTGCTAAAAACTCTGCAAAATCTGGATCATCTTCGATCATTAAAACATTAATCATCTCTACCCCTTATTAGTGAAAATATGTTACAAACTTAATATTATAACACATAATTTAACTATTCATTTATTTTTTTGCTAAAATTATAATATTAATTTTTCAAGAGAGGAAAAAAGTGGAACTTAATTATTATGAAATATTAGAAATTTCTCAAACTTCAGATAAAGAAACTATAAAAAAAGCTTATAGAAAAATGGCATTAAAATATCATCCTGATAGAAATCAAGGAGATAAAGAAGCTGAAGAAAAATTTAAACTTGTCAATGAAGCTTATGAAGTACTTAGCAATGATGAAAAGCGAAGTATATATGATAGATACGGCAAAGAAGGATTAAAAGGACAAGCCGGTGGTTTTGGTGGTTTTGGAGATGTTGATTTAGGGGATATATTTTCAAGTTTTTTTGGAGATGGATTTGGTTTTCGAAACTCAACGCGTAAAAAAGAAAGAGGAAATAAATATCCACATGATTTAAAAATAGCGGTAAAGATTAGCTTCAAAGAGGCTGTTTTTGGCTGCAAAAAAGAAATTGATTTTACCTATAAAACATTTTGTAAAATATGCAATGGTAGTGGATCAGAAAATGGAAAAGAAGATATTTGTTCTCATTGTGGAGGAAAAGGACAAGTTGGTGTTAGACAAGGTTTTATGACTTTTGTACAAACTTGTGATCATTGTAAGGGCAGTGGGAAAATAATAAAAAATAAGTGTAAAACATGCCATGGAAATGGTTATGAAGAAATAAAAGATCATATAGAACTTGATATACCAGAAGGTATTGATAGTGGTATGAGTCTTAGAGTGCAAAACAAAGCAAATAAGCTTCCAAATTCTTCTCAAAGAGGTGATTTGTATATCAAAATCGTTGTAGAAGATGATAATAAATTTATTAGACATGATGATGATATATATACCATAGTACCTGTATTTTTTACCCAAGCTGCTCTTGGAAAGACAATTAAAATTTCCACCATAAGAGGAGAAGCTGATCTTAAACTTCCGGTGGGTGCAAAAGATAAACAAAAATTTGAATTAGCTAACGAAGGTGTTAAAAATATTCACAATGGAAAACTTGGTTCACATATTGTACAAATTGAAATAAAATTTCCAAAAACACTTACTGATGAACAAAAAAATCTACTATTGCAACTTGAAAAAAGCTTTGGCTTAGAAAATGAGGAAGCTTTTATAGAACAAGAAAGCTTGTTTGATAAAATCAAATCTTGGTTTAGTCACTAAGGAAGTTTTAAAGCCATCTCCATGGCTTTATAAATTTCTTCTGTTTTTTGACACTCTAAAAATAACTCAAAAGCAAAAACACCTTGCCATAAAAGCATTTGCGTGCCATCTTTTATTTTTAATCCATTTTCTCGTGCTAACTTTAAAAAAGATGTTTCTCTACTATAAATAACATCAAAAGCATACTTAGCTTTTTGAAAAATATTTTTTAAAATCCTTTCTTCACAAGGTAAACTTTCATCATGTAAACCCACACTAGTCGTATTTATTACCAAATCAAATTGTGTATTTAAATCAAGTTGATCATATAAAAAACATGGATAGATGGTTAAATTTTCAAATCTAGCACTAGAGCGATTTGCTATTGCAACTTCAATATTTATAGATTTTAAAGCATAAGCTAAAGCTTTAGCGGTGCCACCAGCACCTAAAATCAAAGCATTTTTAATAGAAAAAAAATTTTCAATTGCTTTTAAAAATCCTAGATAATCTGTATTATAAGCATAAATTTTGTTATTTTTATTTAACAAAGTATTAGCAGATCCTATTTGCTTAACACTTTCATCACAAAAATCTGCAATTTTATACGCTTCTTCTTTAAAAGGTATAGTAATATTTGCTCCATCAAATTTTTGAACAATTTCTTTTAATTTTGCTTTATTTTTTAAATGGTATCTTGTATATATTGCGTCTTTTTTAAGAACTTGTAAAGCATTATTGTGCATTCTTGGGGATTTAGAATGCACAATAGGATCACCTATAACTGTGAAAATTTTCATTTTACTCTAAAAGTAAAAGCACCTTTTGCGATTTTAGAACGCACCTTTTCTAATTCAGCCTTTAATTCGCTTTCTTTATAAGGCCCAACTAAAACTTTTGTAAGTTCTTTGCCATTTACTGTTGTTTTGTAAATTTTATAATCATATCCATTTTCTTTAAGTATACTCAATTCTTTGGACTTTGGATCAAGACTACTTAAAGAAAAAACTTGGATATAAGTACCTGCTGCAAGGTGTGTTTGAGTCTGCGGTGTTTTTATGCTCTCAAACAATTCATTTGCATTGCTTTGCTCTGGAGCTTTTGGCTTTTCAACAACATTAGTTTTTGATTTTTCAGAAGGTTTTTGAATTGGTTTTTCTATAGATTTTTCTACAGGCTTAATCTCTTCTTGTTTTTCTTCCACCTTAGCTGGCTCTTCTTTTGGTTCTGTTGATGTAATTTGATCTAATACACTATTGCTTGGAATTTCCTGTTTTTCCTCTATGGTATTATTTGCATCAGCCAATGAACTTTCTTCTTTCAGTTTTCTAGCTAAAGCTTCAAATTCATCCTCTTCTTTAGTATTATCCGTAATAGGCAAAGAATTAAAATTATTTTCATAAGAAGCTTGCTCTTGCGGCTCTGATGGCATTTGTAGTGATTTTTCCTCGCCTGGATCATTAATTAACTTCATTGCTATCATTACTACCAAAAACACAATAATTAAAATAATCGATCTGAGTAAAATTTTTTTAAGTTTTTCACTTTTATTGCTTTTTTGCAAGATAATATCATCAAACTCATTTTTGTTGTTTTCTTCCATTTTTCATCCTTTCAAAAATTACATATGTTTAGACCAAGAAGCGCCACGCTCTTTTTGATAAACCTCATAAGGTAAAGTTAAAATATTAAATTCCTTAGGTATATCCATACTAGGAAAAACTTTCCACTCTACAGGCATTTTTTGAGAAAAAAGCAAAGATAATTTTGATCCCAAAGAGCATGCTTCATTAAAAGTAGTATGTCCTTTATGGATATACAAATGCAAATGATTATTAGTTCTTGTTTTATAGGCAGTAAAATTTATAAAACCTTCTTCCCTTAAAACAAGCTGTGCTCTATGCCAAAAACGCTCTGCGTTAAAACCATTGTAATCAAATACAATATTTTCAACCTTATCAAAACTATTAATCAAAGAGTGTGCTACAATAATCTTTTTTTCCATATGTTCTTGTATAACATTAGCTGTCAAAGGAGCATTTACTTTTTCGAATTTATCAAAAAAAATTCTACCTTTATGCTCATATTTGTTAATTATAGCATTACGCTTAATATAATAATGGCTTGTAACCATTTTAATTAAAGCCAAATCCATAGTTGTAATCAAAATAAAGCCCTTTCATAAATAATAAAATTACTTGCCAAATTTTTCAGTTTAACTTTAATCTCTTCTTGTAGTTTTGTATTTTGTATATCATCTAAAATATCAGCTATATAATTTGCAACAATAGCAATTTGCTCCTCTTTAAAACCTCTTGCTGTTAAAGCTGCTGTTCCAAGTCTTAAACCACTCGTTACAAATGGACTTCTAGTTTCCCCTGGAACCGTATTTTTATTTGCTGTAATACCTGCTCTTTCTAAAGCTAAATCTGCATCTTTACCACTAAAATCTTTATTTAAAAAGCTTAATAAAATTAAATGATTATCAGTACCACCGCTAACTAAATCATATTTTCTATCTATTAGAACTTGAGCCAAGGTAGCAGTATTTTTAATGATTTGCTTAGCATAAATTTTCCACTCATCACTTAAGTTATATTTAAATCCAACAGCTTTGGCGGCAATTACATGCATTAATGGACCACCTTGAATACCCGGAAAAATTGCAGAATTGATTTTTTTGGCAATTTCTTCATCGTTACTCATAATAATCCCGCCTCTTGGACCTCTTAAAGTTTTATGTGTTGTAGAGCTTACAACATGAGCATAGGGAAACGGGCTAGGATGCTCACCTGCTACAACCAATCCTGCAATATGCGCAACATCAGCAAATAAATATGCGCCAACCTCATCTGCTATTTCTCTAAATTTAGCAAAATCAATCACTCTAGGATAAGCACTAGCACCACAAACAATAAGTTTTGGCTTAACTTCTTTTGCTATCTCTCTAACTTTATCATAATTAATTCTCCCATCAAGCTCTACCCCATAAAAAAAACTTTCATAAACTTTTCCAGAAGAACTTACTTTAGAACCGTGAGTTAAATGTCCTCCGTGACTTAAATCCATACCCAAAATTCTATCACCAGGATTTAACAATGCCATGTATACACCTTGATTTGCTTGAGAACCTGAATTAGGTTGTACATTGGCAAAATTACAATTAAAAAGTTTTTTACATCTTTCTATAGCAATTGTCTCAATTTCATCAACAAATTCGCATCCACCATAATATCTTTTACCAGGATAGCCTTCTGCATATTTATTTGTTAAAATACTCCCCATTACTTCCATTACTTCTGGTATAGTGAAATTCTCACTCGCTATCATTTCAAGACCATCACATTGTCTTGCTAGCTCCTTTTGGGTTAAATCAAAAATTTCTTTATCAAAATTTTCCAACATTTACTCTCCTTTTACCTCATTTTTAAGTGGTCTCATAGCTGGGAAAAGCACTACATCACGAATTGATTTTTTATTAATTAAAAGCATAACTAGCCTATCTATTCCTATACCTTGACCTGCAGTTGGTGCCATAGCATAGCCCAATGCATTAACAAAATCTTCATCCATTTCGCATGCTTCCTCATCACCTGCATTTTTAGCTTCAATTTGCTTTAAGAATCTCTCATATTGATCTAGCGGATCATTAAGCTCATTAAATCCATTAGCAATCTCTCTACCCGCGATAAACAATTCAAATCTTTCAGCAATATCCTTATCCTTGTCACTCCTTCTAGACAAAGGACTTATAGAAACAGGAAAATCTATTACAAAAGTGGGATTAATCAACTTATCTTCAACATAATTATCAAAAAGTTCAGCTTGCAAATGACCTAATTCTAATTTTTCATTGGCTTCAAAGCCATCTTTTTTTAATTTTTCTAAGATTAATTCTTTATTATTAATAAGCTCATCATCTAAACCGCCATATTTTTTCAAAGCATCTTTATAAGTAATTCTTTCAAATGGTTTAGAAAAATCAATTATTTTTTCATCAAATTCGAGCTTTTTACCTAAATTTAATTTATCCAAAAGCATAGCAAAAAGCTCTTCTGTTAAGTCCATTAAATCATGATAATTGTGATAAGCCCAATAAAACTCGATTGTAGTAAATTCAGGATTATGTGTTAAATCCATTCCTTCATTTCTAAAACACCTATTAATCTCATAAACTGCCTCAAAACCACCTACAATCAAACGCTTTAGATATAATTCTGGAGCAATTCTTAAAAATCTTTCCACACCTAAAGTATTATGATAAGTCACAAAAGGCTTTGCATTTGCTCCTCCTGCAATAGGATGCATCATTGGTGTTTCAACCTCTAAAAATCCTTTATTATCAAAAAAAGATCTAATGTAAGAAACAATTTTAGAACGCAAAATAAAATCTTTTCTTACTTCACTATTCATAATCATATCAAGATATCTTTTTCTATATCTTTGCTCAATATCTGTCAGTCCATGATATTTTTCCGGTAAAGGCACTATGGCTTTTGTAGCTATTTGAATTTGCTCTACATGAAGACTAAATTCTCCTGTTTTAGTCATAAAAGGAAAACCTTTAACCAAAACAATATCTCCTGCTTCAAGATATTTTTTTAAAATAGCAAAATATTCTTCTCCTAAAATATTTTGATTAAAATAAATTTGAATATTATCTTGCTCATCTTCTATATTGGCAAATACCGATTTACCAGCTATTCTAAGAAGTTTTAATCTTCCTGCTAACACTCCATATACTTTTTCATCACGCTGATTTTGCGTATCTTTAATGTATGCAAATTTATTTTTATATTCAACTATACTCATTTCTTTTTTCAAAAAATGTGGATATGGATTAATTCCTAGCTTTTTTAATTCTTGCGCTTTTTGAATTTTTTGTTGTTCTAAAATATTATCAAACATTAATTTTACCTTTATTTTTTACTACATTGCGGACATAACCCATAAAGTTGCATTAAATGCCCTGTTAATTTAAAATTATATTCTTTTGCTATTAACATTTGTTGCTGCTCAATAATAGAATTTTCAAATTCAACTATTTCTCCACAACTTTTACAAATTAAATGATCATGATGGGGTTTATTTGCAAGTTCAAATTTCTTCCCTGAAGCTCCAAAAGATATAGAAGTAGCCATGCCCGATTCTTCTAATAAATTTAAAGTTCTATAAACTGTAGCAATACCTACATTTAATTCAGGATTTTTTTGCTTGATTTCCACATACAAACTTTCTGGGGTATAATGCATATCACTATTATATAAAGTTTTCAAAAGCACTTCTCTTTGTTTGGTATATTTTAAGCCATTATCCTTAAGTGTCTTCTTAAAGCGCTCAAGTAAAACATCATATTCTATATTTTCAATTTGCATTATTTACCTCCGAATTTAGACTTATATTAGAATCTTTAATTCTTTCTTCTATTTTTTCTAAACTATTTTGAGTAAAATCAGTATTCATTATAAATTCACCTGTTTTTCTAAGTAAATTTAAAGTATGACTATTGTTTGCATATTTTTCTAAACTTGAATTTAAAAATTCTATATTATTAATACAAGCAACTAAAATTGCAAAAATTAAAAATATTTTAGCACTTCCAAATAAAAATCCACCTATACGATCTATAAAACCAAGACCACTCATGCTAAACATTTTTGATAATATATTTCCTAAGGCCATACATGCTATCCATATCACAATTAACAAAACTAAAAAACCTGCAAAAATAGCAAGATTTTCATTTTTAATTGCATAAAAATTATTATTGATAATCTCTGCTACCTCTTTAGCATATCTTGAAGCAAGTAAAACCCCACCAACTATACCCAATAAACCAAAAATTTCTTTAAATAAGCCACTTACCAAGCCTTTTAAGCCTAAAATTACAGTCAAACCTAAAACAAAAACATCAAACCACGAAAAATTTTCCATCTACGCTAAACTCCAAATATTTTATTCAATTATTTTAGGGACTATAAAAAATCCATCTTGAGAATTTGGAGCATGCTTACTTATCGTATCTATCACATCAGATTTTTTACTCTCATCATTTCTCAATAAGGTTCCACCATTTGTTGTGCTAGTCATGGCTTCTATATCATCAAGTTTTAATTCATCTAATTTTTCCACAAAATTAACAATTTGGCTTAATTGCTCTTCTAGTTCTTGTCTTTTTTCATCTGCTATTTTTAGAGCACTTAGCTTTTCAAGTTTAGTTAATAATTTATCATCAATTTGCATCATTTACCTTAATTTTAATTTTATAAAACTCTTTGGTTTAGATTGAAAATTATAACATAAAATAATTTATTTTTTCATTTTTATATGTTACAATTATAGACTTTAAAATTACAAAATAACATTTTTTATATTAATAAAGGAAAAATATGGCTTTAAAAGAAAATTTGAAAGCAGTAAAAGAAGAATTAAGCTCTCAAGAGCAAATGATGGAAAATTTTATCAAATCAGAACGCTTTATAAGAAAATACAAATATTATTTTATTGCTCTTATTGCTCTTTTAGTTCTTTATTTTAGTGGAAGTTATATTTATAATATAAAACAAGAAAAAAATATCCAAGAAAGTAATATCATTTTTAATAATCTGTTAAAAAATCCTTCAGATCAAAAATTAATTGAGGAATTAAAGCAAAAAAATGCAAATTTATATACCATATATATTATGGGTCAAAATAATCAAGATCTTAATCAAACCTTGAGTCTTAATATAGATCCTTTGTTAAAACAAATAGTGCTTGCCCAAAATAATCAAAAATCAGATTTTCTAAAAGATTATAATACTCTATTAATAGGTTTTGAATTTTTAAAACAAAATGATTTTAAAAACGCAGATGTTGAATTTAATAAAATACCTATAAATTCTCCTTTATGGCAAATCATCACAAGCTTAAAACACTATCAAGGAATAAAATGAAGCATTTTTATTTATTTATTATTACTTTAATATTTTTTAGTGCTTGTGGCACTAAAAGGGAATACTATCAACCAACACAATTAGAACAACTTCCTTATAATTCTAAAAATATTAATGGAAAAATAGTTAATTTTAACAACAACATTGCTCAGTTAAATAATAATACTTTCATAGACAATAAAGGAAATATTACTGCTTTAAAAATAGATAAAAACTATAATATTTTAAATATCCGTCAAGAAGAAATTCTTATAGCTGATAATGATGGGAATTTTAAAATTTTAAATTTACAAGGTGAAGAATTATTTTCTCATAAATTTAACGAAAGTGTAGTAAGTGCTAATGTAGACGGGGATGATATAGCTTTGATTTTAGCAAGTAATACTTTAGTGTATGCTAATAAAAATCTTGGTATAAGAATGCTACAAAATTTAGGCACTGCTTATGCTCAAGATAGTCGCTATGCTAATCCTTATTTTTTAAATACCATTATCATATACCCTATGCTTAATGGAAAATTAGCCATACTTAACAAAAGTACACTAAAAGTTAGTAAAGAAATTTTAGTAAGTAGTGAAGAATTTTTTAACAATATCATCTATCTTCATGTTAAAAACGATACAATGGTTGCCGCAACAGCACAAAAAATCATCGTTGTAACACCAAATAGAACTTTATACTTAAACGAAAACATTAAAGAGGTAAATATTAATGATAAAGAAATTTTTATATTAACAAAAGATGGAAGAGTTATCAAAAATGATTATAATCTTAGAAAAATTGATGAAATAAAATTTCAATTTGCTTTATTTTCCAAAAGCACATTATATAATGATTCTTTGTATATATTTGAAAAAACTGGCTATTTAATTAAATTAAATACAAATCTGAAAGATTTTACCGTATATAAATTAAATGAAGCTATTGATAAAAAAAGTTTTATGGCTAATGGTAAATTTTTCTATCACAATAAAGTTTTACAATTAAATTAAAATGAATCAAGAACTAAGCGATATTCTTATTAAACATGGAATTATTTTAAAAAATATTAATTCTTTAGATATCCATGCTTTTAGCAAAAAGAAAAAACTAATTTGCTTTTATGGAGAAAATACAAAAAAACAATATTGTTTATTTTTATTTTCTTTTGCAAAAAGTAAGATTTTAAAAAAAGATGGTTTAGAATTTGAAAATATTTTTCAAAACATAAGTCAAATTTTAAATTTAAAATTTAAAAATCATTTTATTTTTCACCAGTCTCTAATTTGCTCAAAAGCAAAAGAATATTTATTCACCAAAGGAATTCAAAGTTATGCTTTTGTGTGATATTGGCAATACAACTGCAAGTTTTTTAAATGAGCAAAAATTTCATTCTATGAGCATAGAGCAATTTTTACAGTATGAGCCGACACAAAAAGTGTTTTACATCAATGTTAATCCAAATTTAGAGCAAAGATTAAAGCAAAATCCTTTATTTATTAACCTTGCTCCATATTTTAATTTTGATACTATTTATAAGAATTTAGGAGTTGATAGAATAGCAGCTTGCTATACCATAGAAGATGGGGTAGTAGTTGATGCAGGCTCTGCAATAACTGTGGATATTGTTTCAAATTCAATCCATCTTGGAGGATTTATCCTGCCTGGTATTGAAAGCTACAAAAAATCTTTTGCCAGTATTTCTTCTCGCTTAAAACACGAACTTAACACTCAAATAAACTTTGATGCCTTTCCCCAAAGAACTATTGATGCTTTAAGTTATGGAGTTTTTAAAAGTATATATTTACTTATAAAAGATAGTGCATATGATAAAAAGTTATATTTCACAGGTGGCGATGGGCAATTTCTTGCAAATTTTTTTGATTATGCAATTTATGATAAATTTTTGATTTTTAGAGGTATGAAAAAAGCTGTTTGTGAAAATTTTATACTTTAAAAGATTAACCATATCTTTGGCTTTTCAATTATAAGCTTTATTTAAACTCAAAACAACTATATTTTGATATTATTAGCAAAATCAAACATACACAAAAGGAATTGATGATAATGGATCGAAAACACTTTGATGCCGTAGTGATTGGCGGTGGGATTTCTGGCGCTGCAGCATTTTACGAATTAGCAAGATATACTGATATTAAAAGTATTGCATTATTAGAAAAATACAATAACGCTGCAACATTAAATAGTCATAGCACAAGTAATTCACAAACCATCCACTGCGGTGATATAGAAACTAACTATACCTTAGAAAAAGCAAAAAAAGTTAAAAAAACAGCAGATATGATTGTAAAATATGGGCTCTTGCAAAATGCACAAAATAAATTCATGTATTCACACCAAAAACTTGCACTTGCAGTTGGGGAAAAAGAATGTGAATATATGAAAAATAGATATGAAGAATTTAAAGAATTATATCCTTATATTAAATTTTACACAAAAAATGAAATCAAACAAATAGAACCAAATGTTGTTTTAGGTGAAGATGGTGTCAATGATAGGGCGGATAATATAGTAGCTATGGGTGTAGAAGAAGGTGAAATTTATACCACAGTAGATTTTGGACTTATGAGTCAAAATCTCATAGAGCAAGCTTGCAAACAAGGTAAAGATACTCATGTTGCTTACAATCAAGAAGTTGTATTTATAGAAAAAAAAGATGATATTTTTTATATAAAAACAAGAGATTTTAAAGAATATAGTGCAAAATCCATTATCGTCAATGCAGGCGCACACTCGTTATTTTTAGCACATAAAATGGGTATAGGTTTAGACAAATCTTGCTTTCCTGTTGCAGGAAGTTTTTACATGGCAAAAAGAAAAATTTTAAATGGTAAGGTTTATATGGTGCAAAATCCAAAACTCCCATTTGCTGCATTACATGGCGATCCTGATTTACTAGCTAACATGAACACCCGTTTTGGTCCTACTGCTTTAGTTATTCCTATGCTAGAAAGATACCATGGCTTTAAATCTTTACCTGAATTTTTCAAAACACTTAATCTTGATATGAATGTAATTAAAATTTGTTTTAATCTTTTTAAAGATTCTACTATTAGAAATTATATTCTTTATAATTATTTATTTGAAATTCCTTATATCAACAAAAAACTTTTTGTAAAAGATGCTAAAAAAATAGTTCCTAGTTTAAAAACAGATGATATTTACTATGCTAAAAACTTTGGCGGGGTACGCCCTCAAGTGCTTGATAAAAAAGCAGGAGAATTAATACTTGGAGAGGCTAGCATCACTGAAATTCCAGGTATAATTTTTAATATGACACCAAGCCCAGGTGCTACGAGTTGTCTTGGTAATGGTTATAGAGATGCAAAACTTATTTGTCAATACTTGGGTGCTAATTTTAATGAAGATTTATTTACTAGCGAACTGCTATAAAAAGGATAGAAAATGTTAAAAAAAACAAAAATAGTCGCAACAATTGGACCAGCAAGTGAAAATGAAACTACAATAAGACAAATGATTATTAATGGAGTGAATGTTTTTCGCTTAAATTTCTCACATGGAACTCATGAATATCATAGTCAAAACCTAGCCACCATTAGAAAAGTAGCAGCTGAACTTAATGCAAGGATTGGAATTTTACAAGATATTAGCGGGCCAAAAATTAGAACCTTAAAAATTCCAGAAGCTTTTGAGCTAAAAAGTGGAGATAGACTAGACTTCTACAAAGATACTTTTGAAGGCGAAAAACTTTCTAATGAACATTATAAAGTCTGTATTAATCATCCCGAAATTCTTTCTATGCTAAAAGTGGGAGAATACATCTATCTTTGTGATGGCTCTATTAAAACTAAAGTTATACAAGTTGAAAAAGATTTTATCCAAACCCAAGTAGAAAATAGCGGGGTGCTTAGTTCAAATAAAGGAATTAATTTTCCAAATACAAAAATCAATATCGATGTTATAACTCAAAAAGATAAAGATGATCTTGCATGGGGCATTAAAAACGATGTTGATTTTTTAGCTATATCTTTTGTGCAAAATGCTCATGATATTGATGAAGTTAAAAAAATACTTGATGAAAATAATGCCAAAATTGCTATTTTTGCAAAAATAGAAAAATTTGATGCTGTTGAAAATATCGATGAAATTATAAATAGCAGCGATGGTATAATGGTAGCAAGAGGAGATTTAGGCATTGAAGTGCCTTATTATAGAGTACCAAATATACAAAAACTCATCATTAAAAAAGCTAATGAGGCCAATAAACCTGTAATCACTGCCACTCAAATGCTTTTTTCGCTTGCAAAATCAAAAACTGCCACAAGAGCTGAAATTTCAGATGTTGCTAATGCTGTACTTGATGGCACTGATGCGGTTATGCTTAGCGAAGAAAGTGCGGTGGGGATTGATCCGGCAAATGCAGTTGATATTATGACTCAAACTATCATTGAAACAGAAAAAAACTATCCTTATGAAAAATTTGAAAATTTTAAATGCTTTAACGAAACTGATATCATTGCCAAATCAAGCACACAATTAGCTACTGATTTAAATGCAAATGCAATTTTTACCATTACAAGCAGTGGTGCTTCTGCGGTTAAAACAGCAAGGTATCGTCCAAAAATGGATATCATAGCTATTACTCATTCCAAAAAAGCTTTAAATTTTTTAAGTATAGTCTGGGGAGTTCAACCTGCTATATTGATAGAAAAGCATGAAAATTTAACAGAACTTTTAAGCAATTCTGTAAAACTTGGAGTTGAAAAAGGCCTTATGAAAAAAGATGGGGTTTACACTCTTACTGCAGGATTTCCAGTAGGTGTTGCAGGAAGTACAAATTTAATTAGAATTTTACAAAAAGATCAAATTGAATATTATTTAAGTTTGGGAAAATAACCCAAACTTAATATTCTTCTTCTATTAGATCACACAAGCAGTGTATGATTAAAATATGCATTTCTTGAATTCTGGCCGTATCATCACTTGGGACGACTATATTATGCTCACATAATGCATTCATCGCTCCACCACCTTTTCCACTAAGCCCTATACATTTAGTGCCAATTTCTTTGGCCTTTTCAAAAGCTTTGATCACATTTGGGCTTTTTCCACTAGTAGAAATTCCAATCAATACATCATTATTGCTAGCTAAAGCTTCAACTTGTCTTGAAAAAACAAATTCAAAACCATAGTCATTTCCTATAGCACTTAAAGCAGAAGTATCAGTGCTTAGAGCAATAGCAGCTAAAGCCTTTCTTTCTTTTTTATATCTTCCACTAAGTTCAGCTGCAAAATGTTGGCTATCTGCAGCACTTCCACCATTTCCACAAATTAAAATTTTCCCACCACTTTTCAAGCACACTTTTAATTCTTGAGCAACCGTAGCAATTTGCTCTTTTAAATTCAAACTTTGCTCTAAAGTTTTTTGATGTTGAATAAATTCCTTTTCAATTTTATTTATCATTTGCAATCCTATTAATTATATTAGTAGTACTAAATCCATCTTCAAAGTCAATTAATTCTACTTTTTTTACTAAATTTGAACCCACTACTTCCTTGCCTTTATAATCAGCTCCTTTAACTAGCACATCAGGCTTTAAAAAGTCTATCAGTTCATAAGGAGTATCATCATTAAAAATCACTACATAATCTACAAAATACATACTCGCAAGCATACATGCGCGTTGGAATTCTAAATTTATAGGTCTTGAGTTTCCTTTTAGTCTTTTTACGCTTTCATCTGAATTTAAACCTACAACTAAGATATCTCCTAGTTTTTTAGCTTTTTCAAGGTATTTTATATGACCATAATGCATAATATCAAAACATCCATTGGTAAAAACTACTTTTTGATTTTGTATCAACTTCACAAGCTCTTCTTTGCTTTTAATTTTATCTTCAAAAGAAGCTTTTTTTAGATTTTTAATCTCTTCTAAACTTACACTCACACTTCCTACTTTTGCTACCACAACAGCTGCTGCATCATTTGCTAACTCACATGCTTTTACAATATCAACTTTTAAGGCTAAAGCATAAGCAAGCATAGCTATAACACTATCTCCAGCTCCTGTTACATCATAAACTTCCAAGGCTTTTGCGGGAATAATATGTAATTTTTCATCAAAAAGTGCTATTCCTTCTTCGGATAAAGTTATAATAGAATAAGCTAAATTCAAATTATCTTTTAATTTTTTTAAAGCTTTTTCCAAATTATCAATTTTTTCTACACCCAAAGCTTGAATAGCTTCTTTTTTATTTGGGGTTAGTAAGGTTGCATTTTGATATTTACTAAAATCACTTCCTTTTGGGTCAATCAAAATAGGTAAATTTAAAGTATTTGCATGCTCTATCAAAGCTTTTGTTACTTTTGAAGTTAAAACTCCTTTAGCATAATCGCTCAAAATAATTGCATCATAATCTTTTGCGATTTTTCTATACTCTTGAATAATTTCATCTTCTAATTTAGTATCAAAATCATTCTCATCATCAAGTCTTAAAACTTGCTGAGAATGTGATAAAATCCTACTCTTAAGAGGGGTTTTTCTATCCTTTTCCACTAATAATTTTGCATTTAAATTCTCTTTTAAAAACCTCCCACTCTCATCATCACCCACAAGCCCTAGAGCAAAAACCTCAGCACCAAGACTTTTTAAATTTGCATACACATTACCAGCTCCACCTAGTCTTTTATCTTCTTTTTGTGATTTCATCACCATTACAGGAGCTTCTGGAGAAATTCTAGTACAATCACACCATATATAATGATCCACCATAAAATCTCCAACAACTAAAATTTTTGGCTTTTTAGAACTTAAAAAATCAAACATTTACTTCCTTTTCATAAAGCCTTTTGATCTCATCTAAATAATCTTTTACACCCTCTTCAAGACTAAATTTAGCTTTATATGAAAAACTCTCATCTAATTTTGCTTGAGTATGGAATTGATAAGCATTTTTGTAAGGATTAGGAATATACTCACAAGGATAATTAGTATTTAATTCTTTTTGTAAAATATCTACTATATCTTGAAAAGTTCTTGCTTTACCTGTAGCTACATTATAAATTCCACTTTTTGCTTCTAAAGCTTGTAAATTTGCACTCACAACATCTTTAATATACACAAAATCACGATAAATTTGATCACTTCCTTCAAACAAACGCGGACTTTTACCCGCTAAAATTTGATGTCCAAATTGCAAAATCATAGAAGCAGTGCTATTTTTAAAAAATTCTCCCTTGCCATATACATTAAAATATCTAAGCCCAACTATATGCATTTTATCAAAATATTTTTTTGCTAATTTATCCATCATTAATTTTGAAAATGCATAAGGGTTTTTAGGGGCTTCACTTAAATTTACAGTTTGCGGGCTTGGAGCATCTCCATAAACTGAGGCTGAACTTGCATAGATTAGTTTTGCATTAAGCTCCAAAGCAAGTTCTATAAAATCTTTAAAAGTGTTTAAATTGGTCTTTAAAACTTTGTTTTGATCATAAACAGTTGTATCTGAAATTGCAGCCTTATGAAAGATCACATCAGGTTTAAAAGCTTTTATAGCTTTTAAAGTTTTTTCATCATTAATATCGCCCACATAAAGCTCACCTTCAAAATCTAAAATATTCTTAAAATGACCAAAACTTTCTAAATTTCCATTTTCAAAAGTAGCACTTGATCGCATTTTATCCACAATCAAAACCTCATGTTTATCCTGAAGTTCTAGAGCAAGAGCAGAGCCTATAAAACCTGCTCCACCTGTTATCACAATTTTCATTTCCTATCCTTTAAATAATACAAAAGTTCTTTTAAATTTTTAAAGACCTTATAGTTTTTATCATCATTATAATTTTCATTAATCAAAAATAGATTTTTTATACCAGCATTAATTCCAGCTTGCATGTCACTTAAATTATCTCCTATAAAAAAAGATTGTGAAAAATCTATATTAAATTCTTTTTGTGCTTTTAAAAGCATGCCAGGTTTTGGCTTACGGCATTCACAATTTTCTAAATGAGGGCAGTGATAAATTTTTTCTATTTTAATGCCTTTTTTCAAAAATTCACCTAGCATATACGAGCTTAAAATTTCAAAATCTTTTTCATTATAATAAGCCCTTGCAATACCTGATTGATTAGTAGCTATAAAAATTAAAAAATTTTGCTTTTGAAAAAATTCACAAAGTTCAAAAATACCATCACAAAATTCAAAATCACTAATCTTATGAACATATTTTTTATCTATATTAATAATCCCATCTCTATCTAAAAATAACGCCTTTGTTTTCATAAAAAAATTATAATGAATTTTTTTTAAGATTCTATAATTTATCAAGTAAAAAAGTTTTTTAAGCGACTTTAAATAAAAAAAGCATATAATTAAAAACATTTTATTTTCAATTTATATAGGAGTGATACAATGAAAAAGCTACTTGTTTTATCAGCTTTGGCATGTCTTAGTGTTTCAGCTTTTGCTGCGGATGGTGCTACACTTTATAAAAAATGTGCAGTATGTCATGGTGCTAAAGCAGATAAAGTTTATCTTAATAAAGTTCCTGCTTTAAATACTTTAACTGCAGCTGAAAGATTACAATACATGAAAGATTATGCAGCAGGTAAAAGAAATGCTTATGGCCAAGGTGCAATCATGAAGATTAACCTTAAAGGTTTAACAGAAGCAGATTTTAAAGCAATTGAAGAATACATCGAGAGCTTAAAAAAATAATTTGACAGCCTTTATGGCTGTTTTTCTTGATTTTTCTTTTCCAAAGCTTCTTTTTTTCTTTTTTCCAAAATCGCTGCATCATTTAAAGCTTCTTCGCTATCATTTAAAATAGTAAATTTATAATCATCGTCAAATTGCTTATTTTTGATCCCCCAAAGTAAAGCACAAATTGCCAAAAATAAAGCAACCATAGAAACACCTATCATCATCATTAAAACACCATTCATTTTTTAATCCTTAAAGCATTTAAAATCACTATTATACTACTAAAAGACATCGATAAAGCTGCAATTAAAGGATTAATCAAACCAAAAAAAGCTAAAGGCATGCTCAAGGCATTATAAAATAAAGAAAAAGCTAAATTTTGTTTAATAATTTGATAAGTTTTTTTAGCTATTTGTATAGCCTTTTGCAAGCTTTTTAAGTCGTTTTTTAACAATATAATATCACTATTTTCCATAGCAAGCTCAGAACCTTCTTTTAAAGAAACTCCAACACCTGCATAAGAAAGTGCTAAAGCATCATTTACTCCATCTCCTACCATTAAAACTTTACCTATTTGATTTAACCTAGCTATTGTTTGCATCTTATCTTCTGGCATACATGAAGCTTTGAAATTATTTATTTTTAATTTTTCAGCCACCTTACTTACAGCATTTAAATTATCGCCACTTAATATATAAATTTGCATTTTACATTCTTTCATAAATTCAATCAACTCTTCAGAGCTTTCTCTCATGCTATCTTCTAATTCAAAAACTGCTAATATAGTTTTATTTTTAGCAAATATAAAATGCGTAGTTTGAAATTCTTGTACTTGCATATGATTTTCTTTGAAAAATTTCTCATTCCCTCCCAAAAATTCATCTTTGTCTAAAAAGGCTTTATAGCCTCTTGCTTGAAAATTTTGAACTTTTTCAAATTCTATTCTACTATCTATTTTTCTATCTAAAAATTTTAAAATACTTTTAGCCACTGGGTGGTTAGTTAAATGTAAGAAATTTAATAATTCATTTTTATCCAACCTTTCATCTAAAAAGCTTTTTTTAACTTCCAAACTAGCCTTTGTTAAAACCCCTGTTTTATCAAATACAGTCACATTACACTTGCTCAAATCCTCCACAACACCTGCTTCTTTAAATAAAATTTTTTCCTTCAAACCAGCACTAATTGCTACTAAAGAACTCACCGGTGTAGCTAAAGCCAAAGCGCATGGACAAGCTATGATTAGCACAGAAACCATGCGTATCATGGCTTCTTCAAAACCTAAATTTAGTACAAAAAAAGTAAAAACAAAGCACAACAAAGCACAAATTAAAATAATAGGCGAAAAATACTTACTTACTTGCTGTACCATTTTTTCTATTTTGGCTTTTTTAGCACTTGAATTTTCAAGTAAATTAATAATCCTAGCTAATTTAGAATCCTTATAAAGCGCATTTGCCTTATATAAAGCATTCCCGCTTAAAACTAAAGAAGCAGAATAAATCATATCATCTTTTTGCACATCAAGTGGTAAGCTCTCTCCGTTTAAACTAGACATATCTAAACTAATATTACCGCTAATACACACTCCATCTATTAAAACCCTATCGCCTTCTTTTAACTCTATAATATCTCCTATTTGCACCTCTTCTACATCAATATTTTCTATTTTTTCATTTTTTAATACCCTTACTTCATTACCTAAAAACGATCTCAAATGATCGAGCGTATCAAGGGCTTTTTTCTTACTTAAAAGCTCTAAATACTTTCCTATAAAAACAAAACAAATAATCATCGCCACAGAGTCAAAATATACCTGTGAAGCTCTTGAAAACATTGCCCACACTGAATATATATAAGCTAAACTTGCTCCACTAATTACCAAAGTATCCATATTAACATTTTTAAATTTCAAAGCATAATAGGCATTTTTATAAAAAATCGAGCCTGTGTAAAAAAGTACAGGAGTGCAAAGTAAAAATTCAGCAAAATGTAAAATATCTTTAATATCAGCTTCCATACCACTAAAAAACCCAGCATATTTAGCTACAGATATCCACATAATATTCATTACGCAAGCTATAGCAACTATTAATTTCGCATAAAAATCTCTTTTGGTTTGAGTTGCTCTTTGTTCATTTTTTGTAGGTAAATACACACTAGCTTTATAGCCTATGCTTTCTATATTTTGGATAATTTTTGCTAAATTTATGCTTTTTTCATCAAAAACAATTCTAGCTTTATGGGTAATAGAATTAATATCAACTTCTATCACTCCTTCGCTTTTAATGAGAATTTTTTCATTAAGCCAAACACAGGCTGCACAATGAATTTCTTCTATCAGTAAAAAAACCTCGCTAAAGCCTTCTTTTGTTTTTTGTATGTATTTTTCATAGTCTTTAATACTATATTCTATTGTTACTGGGGTTAAAGTTTGATTACCAAGTTTTTCATAAAATTCCTCCAAATTATTCTCTTGTAAAATTTCATATACACTTTCACAGCCTTTACAACAAAAATAATTTCCATTTTTTTCTATCATTTGTTCTTGTTTAAAGCTTAATTGGCAATGCTTACATCTCATTTTATACTTTCTTTATAAGTTTTTACAATATTTTATCATTTTTTCAAACTTTCAATTTTAAAAATTATTTACAAAGCTATATTATAATTTCCAAAATTTGACAAAAAAGTATTTTTTTTAATAAAATCTTTTTTGAATAAACTAAAACAAAAACTACATTTTCTACATTTTATGAGGATATATGGAAAATACAAAAGAAAAGAAACAACACCAAAGAACACACATTCCTGTTGAAGGTTATAAAATAGAAGATTTAAAGTTGCTTGATTTAGAAAGCTTAGTAAAAATAGCAAATGAAGCAGAAATAGAAAATCCAAGAGAATTTAGAAGACAAGATCTTATTTTTGAAATTCTAAAAGCACAAACCAAAAAAGGTGGCTTTATACTCTTTACAGGAATTTTAGAAATTTCGCCTGAAGGTTATGGATTCTTGCGTGGAATGGACTCAAATTTAAGCGATAGTGTAAATGATGCTTATGTATCAAACTCACAAATTCGCAAATTTGCTCTGCGTGTAGGAGATATAGTTACTGGTCAAGTTAGAGAGCCAAAAGATCAAGAAAAATACTATGCTTTATTAAAAATTGAAGCAATCAACTATCTTCCATTAAAAGAAGCTAGAGAAAGACCTTTATTTGACAATCTTACTCCAATTTTTCCAACTGAAAAAATCAAATTAGAATATGATCCTTTAAAATTAACAGGTAGAATGCTTGATCTGTTTGCTCCTATTGGAAAAGGTCAAAGAAGCTTAATAGTAGCACCTCCAAGAACTGGTAAAACTGAGTTAATGAAAGAACTAGCTACCGCTATTGCTAAAAATCATCCGGAGGCTCATTTGATTGTACTTTTAGTAGATGAGCGTCCTGAAGAAGTTACAGATATGCAAAGATGTGTTAAAGGCGAGGTTTTTAGCTCTACTTTTGACTTACCTGCCTATAATCATGTTAGAGTGGCTGAACTTGTTATAGAAAAAGCAAAAAGGATGGTAGAAACAGGTAAAGATGTCATTATATTACTTGATTCTATTACAAGATTAGCAAGAGCTTATAATACTGCCACACCAAGCAGTGGTAAAGTTTTAAGTGGCGGGGTTGATGCAAATGCCTTGCATAAGCCAAAGCGCTTTTTTGGTGCAGCTAGAAATATAGAACATGGTGGCTCATTAACCATCATAGCAACTGCTTTGATAGAAACAGGCTCAAGAATGGATGAAGTGATTTTTGAAGAATTTAAAGGAACAGGAAATAGCGAAATCGTTCTTGATAGAAATATTTCAGACAGAAGAATTTACCCTGCAATTAACATCATAAAATCAGGCACTAGAAAAGAAGAATTACTCCAAGGTGTTGAAAAACTTCAAAAAATTTGGGCAATTAGATCAGCTATTTCACAAATGGATGATATAGAAGCTTTAAAATTCTTATACTCTAAAATGCTAAAAACCAAAAGCAATGAAGAGTTGTTATCCATCATGAATGAGTAGTAATGCTCCAAGCTCTTGCTGTTAAATACAGACCAAAAAATTTCAATGAGCTTGTAGGGCAAAATACTGTTTCTACAAGCTTAAAATATGCTCTTGAAAATAATCGCTTAGCACATGCTTATTTATTTTCAGGATTACGCGGAAGTGGAAAAACTTCAAGTGCAAGAATTTTTTCAAGAGCCCTAGTATGTGAAAAAGGACCAAGTGCTAACCCTTGTGGAGAATGTTCTCAATGCTTATCTTCACTCAGTGGCTCTAATATAGACATTATAGAAATGGATGCTGCAAGCCATAGAAGCTTAGAAGACATTCAAGAGCTTATCGAGCAAGTTAAATACGCTCCATCTTTAGCTAGGTTTAAAATTTTTATTATCGATGAAGTGCATATGCTTACCCCACAAGCAGCAAATGCCTTGCTTAAAACCTTGGAAGAACCACCAAGCTATGTAAAATTTATACTAGCAACAACTGACCCTTTAAAACTTCCTGCTACGGTTCTTTCAAGAACGCAGCATTTTAGATTTAAGCAAATTTCTATTCACGATATCTTAAATCATCTTGAGTGGATTTTAGAAAAAGAAAATATCAATTATGAAAAAGAAGCTTTAAAACTCATAGCAAGAAGTGGAAACGGTTCTTTAAGAGATACTCTAACTTTATTAGATCAAGCCATAGTATATTGTCAAAATCATATACAAACACAAAAAATTACTGCGATGCTAGGCTTTTTAGATCCATCTAAAATTGAAGAATTTTATCAAGCCATTTTAGCTAGCGATAAAGATAAAGTTCTTGAGTTTTTAAAAGAATTTGAAGATTACGAGGCAAGCAATGTCATTGATGAGATGATATTTTTTTTAAAAGAAGCATTTTTTGCCAAAAACAATCTTTTTTCTATGTTAATTTACGAAAGATTTTTTAGAATTCTTTCGCGTGCTAAGACTATGTTAAATTCTAGCGATGATGATAGTTTTGTACTTTGTGTTATGGCTTTCATGCTTATAGAAGCAACTTATCTAAAAAGTATTGATGAGGCTATTTACAGTAAAAGTCCAAAACAAGATAACACACCAAGCCCAAAACAACAAGAAATTCTTTCTACACAAACAATTAAAGAAGAAAAACTTAATCCTTATGAAAGTTTGTTAAAAGCTATTTACAAAAGAGATTATGATTTAGCTGAAGTTTTCAAAAAAACTACGCAGTTTATTTCTTTTGAAGATGATATTTTAAGTATTAGCTCACATGCTAAAGATGATGATAGAAAAACCCTAAACAATGGCTTTAAATTAATCAAAGTCTTGCTTCATGAGCTTTTTGGAGAAAAAACACAAATTAAAATTCAAAAAATAGAAACTATAGATACCCAAAAATTACAAGATATATTCAAAACTCCTATAAAACAAGAAATAAAAAGTACTCCGAATTTAAATGAACATTTTGAAAATTTTAAAAAAGATGCTAAAAAATACGATCCTAAAGACGAAACCAAAGAAGCTCTCAATAAGCTCTTTGGCTCCCCAACTATACAAAATTAAAAACTGCCGTTGATTGAAATATAAATTCTTCTTCCTTCTTCTATGCGATTATAAGTATTTACCCAAGTATCCTCACCTTTGTTTTTATAAGACTCCCAATCATTTGTAAAACTTTTATCAAAAAGATTATAAATTGCCGCATTAATATTCCATTTTTTATTAATATCATAACGCACACCCATAGAAGCTAAAAAGACATCTTGATAATACTCTCTATTAATATTTGTATCACCCATATAACGATCTATTTGCCATTCGCCTTTTATCCATGGAGTGAATTTACTAAAGATATTATAACTTGCTTTTAACATGATATTGTGTTTTAGACTATCAATTTCTGGTTTTCCTATCATAGTTTCATCTTGCGCATCTTTAATTTCACTATCAAGATAAGTATAAGCTAGATCTAAATTTAAATGCTCTACAGGAGTAATCCCAGCTCCAAGTTCTATGCCTCTATACTCAACCTTGCCATGATTAATCGCCTGATAGCATGTATCAGCTTCACATTTTCCAATACCCAAAATCATACTATCTTTACTAAATTTTTGACTAGAAATTTTATCTTTAAAATTTGTTAAAAAGCCAGTTGCTGAAATATAAAACAAATCATTATTATAAACAGCGGCTAGTTCATAATTAAGCGATGTTTCTTCTTTTAAATTCGGATTTCCATACATAGGATATTTACCTTGTCCACTATAATTATAAGCACCAGCTATCAATCTATTAGCATATGGGGTTCTAAAGCCTGTTGAAACACCGCCTTTTAAAGTAAGCTCACTAGTAGGATTATAAACTAAATAAGCTCTTGGAGAAATGTTATTTCCAAAAATTTCATGATAATTATATCTTGCTCCAAAAGTAAATCTTAAATCATCTCTTATACCATATTCATCTTCTGCAAAAAAAGCTAATAAATATTGATCAAAATTAGTAGGATTAGCAATTTTATCTTGCATTTTCTCAAGTCTATACTCACCACCCACGCTTAAAATATGACTTTGACCTAAAGGAATAACTGATTTTGTATCTATAATAATATCTTCAGCAACTATATCTCTATTTTGCCCTAAAAATGGCTGATTTGCTTGGCCAACTACCTCACGCCCATCGTTACTTACACGGTTATACTGCAAAGTAGAAGTAATTAAAAAATCATCATATACCCCCTCATGACTTAAATAAGTTACCAACTTATCCACTTGCATGGTATCTGTATAACCACCTGTTAAAGAGCCATTATTTTTATCTGTTGGTTTTGTTAATGTACCGAGTTGGCCTTTTTTATTATCATAATGATTTCTTGAAAAATCAATATCAAATATCAAAGTATTATAATCATCTATTAAGTAATTTAATCTAGTTCCTAAATTAAAATTACTTGCTTTTGTAGGACTTTGTGCTTGATCACCTTGCACTCTTTGACCACTCCCATTACTAAATTCAACATTAGATTGTTCTCTATAAAACTCTCTAAAACGCAAAGTAAGTCCCAAACGATCATTCATCAATGGACCACTAGAATATATACTTGCGCCATAAGTATTACCCCATTCTTTATGTGCATTAAAAATACTATCCAAACTAAATGATGTTTCCCACTCGTTACTTACTTTTTTTGTGATGATATTTACAACACCACCCAAAGCTTCAGAACCATATAAAGTGCTCATTGGCCCTTTTATTACTTCTATTCTTTCTATACTAGAAATTGGTGGTAAGAATGAATTTGAAATTTCATTAAAACCATTAGGTCCTACTTCTCCGCCTATTCCTTGACGACGCCCATCAATCAAAACTAAAGTATATCCAGTAATACCTCTCATGGTAATATTATAAGAGCCTGTTTTTCCTTTACTAGCAAATAAATCTACACCAGGAATATCAGCAATAGCTTCAGCAACATCTCTATAAGGCTTACTCTCTAAATCTTTTTTACCAATCACATTTATAGTAGCAGGAGCTTCTTTAATATCTTGAGAAAATCCCGAAGCACTCACTATAGAACTATCTAATAAAACTTCTTGTGATAAAGCATTACAGACCAAAAGACTAGCAACACAAACTGACAAGCAATAATTTTTCATTATTTCCTTTCTTAAATAAACAAAATTTTCAAAGTTGGAATATTATGATAATAATTATTAATTTAAAATAAATTTATTATATCAATTATGATAATTGTTATTAATAAATAATTTAATTTTCAGTAATATAATCACAAAAATTTTTAAAGCGAGGATGTATGGAATTTTTAAAAACTTATATTGACTTAATTATATTTATTGTTTTAGGGTTAATGGCATTTATTGCTATATGGTGCACTATAGAACGCATCTTATTTTTTAGAAAAATTAAACTAAATGATTATCAATGCCAAGAAAAATTTGATGATGCAATTAGTGAAAATATCACCATGCTTTATATTATTTACACTAACGCTCCTTATGTAGGACTTTTAGGAACTGTAGTAGGGATTATAATTACATTTTACGACATGGGAGCAAGTGGAAATATTGATGTAAAATCTATTGTTATTGGCTTATCGCTGGCTTTAAAGGCTACTGCTTTGGGAATTTTAGTTGCCATCCCTTCTTTGATGGCTTATAATGGGTTGCTTAGAAAAATATCAACTTTGAGTAATGCATATCGTATTTTTAAGGATAAAAATGCTTAAATTACCAAAAAATGAAAGTTTAAATATTATTCCTTTTATAGATATAATGCTTGTTTTACTAGCCATTGTTTTAAGTATATCCACTTTTATCGCACATGGTGAAATCAAAATCAATCTACCTCAAAGTGAAAATTCAAATTCCATAAGTGAAAATAAAGACAAAATAAGCATCTTAATCGATAAAGAAAATAAATTTTATATCGATGGAAAAACAGTTTCCATAGAAGAAATAAAAGAAAAATTTGACACTATAAATTCTAAAACCTTAGTAGAGTTAAAAAGCGATAAAGAGGCAAAATTTGAAAGCTTTGTAAAAATTATTGATATTTTAAAAAATAAAAATCATGAAAATTTTCAAATTTTAACAGAGCACAAAAGATGAAGACTTTTATAAGTAATCATAAAAATCAATCATTTTTCATTACTTTATTTATCTTTTTACCTTTACTTTTTGTTTTTCTTTATACTAAGAATTTTTTACATATACAACATAACACTACAAAGGAAGAAAAATTTAATATAGCTATAAAACAATTTTTACAAGATTCTCCTAAAGTAAAAAACGAACAATCTAAACAAGAAAAAATAAAAAAAATAGAACAAGTAAAAGAAAAACCTATCGTTCAACCTAAAAAAATAAATACTTCAACCGATACTAAAGCAACAAATCGATTAAAAGAGGAAATAAAATCTCAAAAAATAACATCTCAAGAAAAAAACATCCTGATAAATTCTCAAGAAAGTATATCTTTAACTAATAACAATGAACTTTTAAAAGAAGTTAAGCAAGCTATAGATAAAGCTTTAATTTATCCTAGGCAAGCTCGAAAAATGCGGATGAGTGGTGAAATTTTAGTAGAATTCACATGGACTAAGGATAAAAACTTATTAAACTTAAAAATATTAAAACCATCAAAATATAAACTATTAAATGATAGTGCCTTAGAAACTATACGCATAGCATCTAAGAATTTTCCACAATATGAAAAAACTTTTCATATAAGAATACCTTTAATATACAAAATAAACTAAGCAATTTTACTTAGTTTGTCTTGATTAAATTATGTCCTTTATAGATCCCATAAATTTTATAATCTCCATTTTTAAGCATCAAAACTACAGGATATTCTTCTTCATAACCTTGTTCCATTCCAGGACTTCCTTGAGGCATACCAGGAGCAGAAATACCTATAACATCCTCAGGTTTATTTTCCAAAAGCCAAGCAACTGCATCTTCAGGAACATGCCCTTCTATAGCATAGTCATCAATCACGCCAGTATGACAGCTTTGATACATAGGCTGAATATTCATTTTTTCTTTTATTTTTAAAAAATCTTCACTTTTGTGTATTTGCACTTTATAGCCTTTATCTTTCATATAATTAGCCCAAAGATCGCAACATCCACAAGTGGGACTTTCGTAAATATTTAATATTTTTTCATTAGCCAATAAGCTTGTAAAACCAAGCGTTAAAGTTAAAAATAATTTTTTCATATATCCTCCAAAAATAAAAAAGATACAATACATTATAAAAATTAATATTTTATATCAAAAACCAAAAATATCAACTATGGTTAATTAAAAATATTAAATTAAAGTATTACTACTAAATAAAATTTCTAAATAACTTTTCTGATTTTCTACCACTTAACAAGTACTATAACCTTCTTTTTATTTTGTAAACTAA
>NZ_JAKMSK010000013.1:0-42668 GCF_025772605.1 Campylobacter sp. CNRCH_2016_0050h
TGTTATAAAAATTATTAAATTAATATATTATCCAATCAACTTTAAAAATACAATATTATTTTTTAATTATAATATTTCAAAGATCTAGCTTTTATCAACTTTGTATTATATCCATAATTGCTTCGTTGATATTCTTGATATTTGCGAAATCTACAAATTTCTACTAAGAATAGTTTAAATAATATATTTACAGAAAAAAAAATTATTTATAAGTTATAAAGTCTATTTTTGATATATTCTTTATATTATTAGCTTAGGATTTTTAATGGGTGTAAGCGAAAATACTTTTGAAATTATCTTAGAAAAATTAAAATAAGCAAAATTAAATAATAAAACAAAAGGATAGATATGTTTAAAAACGAAGAATATATAAACCAGAGAAAAGCATTATGGATAAAAAGTTTTGAGGCTTTTAAAGATGATGAAGAATTTCACAAAGAACAATTAGAACTTGCTGAAGCAGGAATAAATGATGGATTTGAGGAAGATCAATTATATAAATTAAACCAAAATTGTAAAAAAAGACAAAACAAACTTACTTATAAATATTTAAATTGTTTTAGCTAAAAAACCAATTTCAGATATTATTGATTAATCTGTATATAATCACAATATAAAAAAAGAAGCAGAGTTTTTTTAAATACCATTATATTGTTCTAATAATTTTCTAAAATAATATAGATTACTTTGAGTTAGATTATTTAGTGAATTTTTATCAATCTCACGCTGATCATTGCAAAAAACAGCGATATTACAAAAATACTTTTCAGCATTTTCTATACATCCACCTTTATTTAATATTTGAGAATATAAATCGTTAGTAGATGATTTAAAATTCTTACTATCGCTATATCCTAATTTTTTATAAAAATTTGTTTTGTTATTTTTACTATTATCTACAAAATGAAATCTAAGCCAATCTTCAAAATCATCAAGAGTAAGAAATAAATGCTTGTCTTTTGAATTTTTTATATGTTTTATAAGTTTTTCTAAAATTTTTAACTCATTAGTATCACTTTTTGCTCTATCTAGATCCATTACAATAATAAGTTTATCAATATAAGGTGCTTTTTCTATTTTATAAAGAATGTTTTTATATGAATTATTATTTTTTAAATTTTTTACATCTATTTTAACATTATCATAATTTAGATATTTAAAAAGGGAATTAAAATAATCTTCTTCTGTTTTACCTTCACACCAAATCTGTATACTGGGTTTTGTTTTTTTATTCATCATAAAGCCCTTTTAAATAATCAATATATGCTTTTTTCTTTTCGCTTCTAATATCATAATCGTAGTAAGTTCTTATCTTACTCTCTAGGTATTGATCTTTTTGAATTAAAAATATTTGTTGTGAATTTAAAAAACTAACATCAAATAATAAAACATTATGAGATGAAACAATTAATTGTCCATTATGGTTTTCCTCTGTATTAATAAGATTGTTAAATATAAGTATTAGCGCCAAAGTGCTTATTGAAGAATCTAATTCATCAATAAAAACAATTTTTCCTTCCTTGATAATTTGGGTTATTTTATCTGCAAAATATACTATTTTTTTAATACCTTCTGATTCTATTTGATAATTAAATTTCTTTCCATTACGAACAAAAAAGATTTCGTATATATTCTTTCCATCTTTTTCATACTTTTTAAACTCAAAATCTTTTATAGTTTTATCTAGCAATTGAAAAATTTCCAAAATACTTTCTTTGTGTTCTAAAAAATATTTCTTTTTATTTTCTTCAAATTCAAAATTATATTTTTTTGAATAATTACTATTCATATAAACTTCGATATTGTTTATAAGATTTACAAATATTTCTTTTTGTTTTATGTCAAAATCTTTTAAGAAATAAAATATATTTTCACTAAGATTTCTTGAAAAGAATAACTCTAGCTGTTTATTTTTTTCTTTACTATCAATATTAAAAATAGCCTTATCATTCTCAAATTCATATATAATTTTATTATTTTTCAAAAAAGATTCTTTTAGGATATATTTTTTATCAAACTCTATCGAATATGTAAAAATATCTTTATTGTTATTAGATAACTCAATACTTAATTTTATAGAATTTGAATTTTCATTAAAGGCATTGTCTGTTAAATGCTCTCTTAGGGTATGAGAAAAGCCATATTTAATTATATTTAGTAAAATTTTTACGCCTATAAAAAAGTTAGTTTTTCCGCTAGTATTCTTTCCAAAAAAAACTGCTGATTTCATAGGTTTCCCAGCTTGTGATAAATTAAAATTATACTCATATTTTGTATTTTTCAACTTACTTTTTGGCTTTGCTGTAAAATCAACAATTTGTGTTTCTATTCCAAAAGAATATAGACCAGATATTTCTATTTTTCTTAACATAATATTTTCCTTTTGTGTTATTATAAAGCATTGATAGTTAATATAAACATAAAATATGTTTATATTTAAAAATATATAGTTTTAAAGTCTGTTTTGATATTTTTTATAATATTCACTAAAGAATTAAAGCTATAAAAATGAATTAATAAAAATACATTCTTAATCAAGGTAAAAAATAAACAACTTAGCAAATTTCAATATTGCACTTCATAGGCATATAAAATATTAGTATAAAACTAAATCCACAAAAATATATTTGCTCTTAATGATTTAAATGAAACATTCAATAAATATATTTTGAAATATTGTTAAGAATAAAATAAGTTATTATGAAGCCCTTTGAAATTAATATAATAATTATGGCTTCAAAGAAAACTAAAGCATAAAACTGTATAAGAAGATATCTCTATAAAGAAAACACTACTGATCTAATAAGCTTTCTAGTAGGTATAATATCCATTTATAATTACACAAAATAAAAATACAAAACTTTTATATTTATAAGTTACAAAGTTAATTTTTGATATATTCTTTATATTATTAGCTTAGGAGTTTTAATGAGTGCAAACGAAACTACTTTTGAAATCATCTTAGAAAAATTAAAAAAAGCAAATTTAAACACTAGATCGAAGGGATCTATGTTTGAAAAACTTTCAAAACATCTTTTAAAAGAAAAAGATACAGCAAATATTTATAAAAATATTTATCTTTGGGATGAATGGGATAAAAAAGATGGGCAAGATTGTGGTATTGATCTAATCATTCAAACAAAAGATGATGATTATATTGCAGTTCAATGTAAGTTTTATGAAAATTCAAAAGTAGATTTTAAAGATTTAAGTACTTATTTTAGCAAGTTGCAAAGTGGAATAGGGGAGATTAAATTTAGTAAAGGCATTATTATAAGTACTAGCGATCTTACTCAAAATGCTAAAAAAGAGATGGAGCAAATTTTAAAAAACACACCTATAGAATTGATCACTTTAGAAGATTTTTTAAATTCAAACATAAGTTGGGATAAATTTGATCCAAATAATTCTTTAGAGCTGCCAATTACTGCAAAGAAAAAACCAAGAGAACATCAAATACAAGCCATAAATAACACAAAAGAATATTTTGCAAACAAAAATAACACAAGAGGCAAGCTTATCATGGCTTGTGGTACTGGGAAAACTTTTACATCTTTAAAAATTATAGAAGAAATTACTCCTAAAAATTCCATTGTTTTATTTTTAGCTCCTAGTATAGCTTTAGTAGGGCAAACATTTAGAGAATATTGCAAAGAGAAAACTGATGATTTTGTTGCTTCTATTGTATGCTCAGATAGTAAATCAGGTAAAAGCATTGAAGATGATATAGATATTTTAGAATTGCCCATTCCTGCTTCTACTGATACACAAAGCATTAAAAAAGCTTACGATATAGCTAAAAAAGACAACAAAAGATTTATCATCTTTTCTACTTATCAAAGTGTTGAAAAAATCATGCAAGCTCAAAAACAAAACGATCTAGATGAGATTGATCTAATCATTTGCGATGAAGCTCACAGAAGTGTAGGAAATTTATATTCAGGTAAGGAAAAAGATAAACTAAATACTTTTACTCTATGCCATAGTGATGAAAACATCAAAGCCAAAAAAAGAATTTACATGAGTGCTACTCCAAAGATTTATTCTAGTTCTCAAAAAAGCAAAGCTTTGGAAAGTGATAATGAAGTATTTTCTATGGATGATGAAGAAATTTTTGGAGATGAAATTTATAGTATTAATTTTAGAGAAGCAGTTGAAAAAGGCTTACTTACCGATTATAAAGTTATTATTTTAGCTATCAAACAAGAAGGTATTGCAAACATAGCAAATACAGCCATAGCAAAATTAAAAGATGAAAAAAATGTAGATGAAAAATATGTAGATATAGACTTTGTATCTAAAATCATAGGTACGCATAAAGGTTTAGCAAGAAATGATTTAGTTGCTCTTGATGAAAATAACCAAATAGATAATGACTTTTTAGAAGAAATGGATAGTAATATTTCAAGAAGAGTTATAAATTTTTGCAAAAGCATAAGAGATTCTAAAAATATAACCAATTCTTTTAAAATTATTATGCAATGCTATGATGAAGCATTAAAAAAAGATTCTTTTAAAAATCTTGATATAAACATAGATCATGTTGATGGAACTATGAACTCCAATATAAGATTAAATAAACTAAATAATCTTAACTCCCCAAAAGAAAATACTTGTAATATACTAAGCAATGCAAGATGTTTAAGTGAAGGTGTGGATGTACCTGCTTTAGATAGTGTAGTATTTTTTGATGGAAGAAATTCTATGGTAGATATAATCCAATCAGTAGGTAGAGTAATGAGAAAAGCTCCAAATAAAAAAACAGGTTATATCATACTGCCTTTAGCATTAAGCGAGAATGAGCTTTCAAATTTAGATGAGGCTATAAAAAATACCAATTTTTTGAATATATGGAGTATCTTAAAAGCCCTAAGAAGTCACGATGATACCTTAGTAGATGAGGCTGTATTTAAAGAAAAGATCAAAATAGCTGTGGCTGATTATGTGGCAGATGAAAGCTCAAATAATACAGATAAAAACTATGAGCCAAGCTTGTTTGATAGTTTTACCTTAAGTGAGCTTGCAAACACGATGTATAATGCCATACCAACTAAGCTTGGCGATAAAGGTTACTGGCAAAGCTTTAGTGCAAAAACAGCTAAAATAGTAGAAAAATTAAATATAAGATTAAATGCTATCTTTAAAGATCATCCTGAAATTTTAGAAGAATTTTTAACTTCCTTAAAAGAAAATATTCACCCAAACATCAAAGAAGATGAAGCCATAGATATGATATGCTCTCACATTATAACTAAACCTATATTTGATGTTTTATTTGATAAAAATATGGATGATAATCCTATAGGAAAAGCTCTTGATGAAGTAAATCAAAAGTTAAATACCTTTGGTTTAGATGATGAAGAAACAAGATCTTTAAAAGCCTTTTATAAAAACGTAGAAGAAAATGTAAAATTAGCAAAAAGTCAAAAAAGCAAACAAGAACTCATTAAAAACTTATACGATACTTTCTTTAGATCAGCTTTTAAAAAACAAGCTGAAAAATTAGGTATAGTTTATACTCCTATACAAGTGGTTGATTTTATACTTCATTCTGTTAATGAGCTTTTAAAAAGACATTTTAATACAGATTTTAACGATGAAAATGTAAAAATATTTGATCCATTCACTGGAACTGGAAGTTTTATCACAAGATTATTAAGTAAAGAAAATGACTTAATTAGCGATGAAAATTTCAAAAACAAATACGAAAAAGCAATTTTTGCTCAAGATATAATCTTGCTTGCTTATTATATAGCGCTTATTAATATCACTCAAACGGGTAATGAGAGGATAAATACTTTAGATAAATTTAAAAATATAGCCTTAGCTGATAGTCTTGATTATTTAGATAATGTCAGCAAAGAAGACACATCTTCGAGTTTGGATTTTAAGGATTTAGAAGAAAATAAAAAAATCAAAAATTTAATTACAAGTGAAAAAATCAAAGTCATCATAGGCAATCCTCCTTATTCAGCTGGAGCAAGTAGTGCAAATGATAATAATGCAAACATTTCTCACCCCAATTTAGAAAAACGTATCAAAGACACTTATGGTAAAGAATCAAATGCAAACCTAGCTAAAAATACTAGAGATACGCTGATACAAGCTATATATATGGCAAGTGATAAAATAGAAGATAATGGTATTATAGGTTTTGTAGTAAATGGAGGCTTTATAGATGCAACAAGTGCTGATGGCTTTAGAAAATGCGTAGCTAAAGAATTTAGTGATATTTATATTTTAAATTTGAGAGGAAATGCAAGAACTTCTGGTGAACAAAGAAAAAAAGAAGGCGATGGTGTATTTGATAGTGGCTCAAGAGCAAGTGTGGCTATAGTATTTTTTATAAAAGACACAAATGCTAAAACAAATAAAATTCACTATTATGATGTAGGAGATTATCTAGATAGACAGAGCAAACTTGATAAATTAGATAATTTTAAAAGTATAATAAATGTGCCTTTTATAAATATAATCCCAAATGAAAAAGGCGATTGGATTAATCAAAGAGGAGAGGACTTTGATAATTTAATGCCTTTGAAATCCAGCAAAAACGAATATGCTATTTTTTACTATAATGCTACAGGTATAGTAACTGGACGTGATAGCTGGGCTTATAATTTTTCTAAAGAAAAGCTTGTAAATTCTATGCAAAAATGCATAGCTACTTATAATGAAGACTTAGCTAAATTTGATCATCAAACATTTTTTAAAAAAAATAAAAATATTAAAAAGTCTGAGCTTTATAAAGAGTTAAGAGATAAAGATATAACCATAGATGAAACTAAAATTTCTTGGACTGCTGGTCTGAAACAAAATTTTATAAATAATGAAAAAATTAAAGAATTCAATCAAGAAAATATAAGAATTAGTTTTTATCGTCCCTTTACTAAAGAATATCTTTACTGGGATAAAACTTGGAATGAAAGACAATCTCAATTTTCAAAGTTATTTTCTAAAAATGCAGATGAGAATTTGTTGATAAATATCTCACTAAAAAGTTATAATTTTTCAGCTTTAATTTGCAATTTATTAAGTAGCTTAGATTATATAACACACACTCAAGCTTTTCCGCTTTATTTTTACCAAGAAAATGGAAGTAAAGA
Organism: Campylobacter sp. CNRCH_2016_0050h; assembly: GCF_025772605.1. NCBI lineage: Bacteria > Pseudomonadati > Campylobacterota > Epsilonproteobacteria > Campylobacterales > Campylobacteraceae > Campylobacter > Campylobacter sp. CNRCH_2016_0050h. The sequence continues at coordinate 7,107 of NZ_JAKMSK010000013.1, forward strand.
ATACGCTATAAGTGATTTTGCTTTAGATGAATTTAAAAAACAATTAAAAGATGAAACTATAAACAAAGAAGATATATTTTATTATATCTATGCGATATTTCATCATAAAAGTTATTTGGAAAAATATAAATTTGAACTTTCAAAAGAAGCCCCAAGAGTACCTATAAGTAAAGATTTTAAAAACTTAAGCATTTTGGGTAAAAAACTAGCCACTTTACATTTAAACTATGAAAACAATGAGATGTTTAAAGAAGTAGAATTTAAAGATGGAGTTTTGGCTGATACAGACAATGATGAGTTTTATAAAGTCACTAAGATGAAAAAACTAGGAAATGATATTTTTTATAATCAAAATATCACTATAAAAAATATACCAAATATTGCTTATGAGTATAAAATCAATGGCAAAAGTGCGATTGATTGGATTATCGATCGCTATCAAATAAGCATAGATAAAAAAAGTTTAATAGAAAATAATCCAAATGATTATCAAGGTGGTAAATATATCTATGAACTTCTTTTAAAAATCATTGATTTATCTATAAAAAGCGTTGATTTAATAAATGAGATTAGTAAAATGGAGTGTGAGTGAAAATATATGAGTAACAATGGTATTGATTTTGCAGATTTTATTTTTATAAATAGAAATGAATGCAAGAAAAAAATAGAAGAAATTTTTAAAGAAAATAAGGATAAGTCTATCGCTATTGCAATCAATGGAAAATGGGGTGTGGGAAAGAGCTATTTTTGGAAAAACGAAATGACTCCGTTTTTAAAGAAAGAACTAGACATAACTCCTATATATACCTCAGTTTTTGGAAAAAAAGATGAAAATGAAATCATTAAAGACTTAGTGTCTCAATTTTTAACAATAGAAAATAAAAATGCAGATAATATAAGAGATTTTATAGAAGGAACATTTAAATTTTTTGGTAAAAACATAGATATGGATTCGTTGTTTAAATTTTTTAAAAAAGAACATATGAAAAATACCATTGTTTGCATAGATGATTTTGAAAGATTATCAGATAAAATTCCAGTGCAGGATGTTTTAGGATTGATTTCTGAACTTAAGGAGAATAAAGAGTGTTCTGTAGTTGTTATCTATAATGAAGATGAATTATTTAAAAACGATAATTTTAATCAAGAAAATAATAAAGATAAATCTAAAATAACAAAAGAAAAAATGATATTTGAAAAATACAAAGAAAAAGTATTTGATTTTCAAATCAAATTTGCTCCATCATCAATAGAGCAATTTTCCATTTTTATGTCAGAAAAATTAGAAAAAAATTTTGATGCTTATAAATATTTTCCTGATATTATAAACATAGATAAACTTTTACAAACTCATAATTTTACAAATTTAAGAGAATTAAATAGAGTAAATTGTACTTATCAAACTCTTTTAAAAGATTTTTCTTTAGAAAAATATCCATCAGAAGAATTTAAAAATATATATAATTATATACTTTATCCAATAGCTTATGCTTATCATTTTGGACTTAAACCTGAATATTTTGAAAAAAACAATATAAAAGGAACTACAAATTTAAGTTCCCCGCACACTTCAATATATAGTAATTTATTAAAAGAGCTATTATCTTATTTAAAAGATGGTTTTGAAATCATGCAAAAAACTAGTTTTTTATATATTCCGCAATTATTTCCTAATCCAAATGGATATACGCCTATACAAGAATGTAAAATTTTTTTATTAAATTTTGTTAAAAAAATTATCGATGATACTAATTTTCACATGGAATATATCAAAGAATTAAACGATAAAACATCACTCGAAGAAGCTTCAATTTGTTTTTTCTTAAAACATAAAAATGATATCAAAAGCATTCCATATATGTTTGGATATAGAATATTAAATTATGCTTTTAATGATGAAGATAGTATTGAACTTAAAAGAACAAAAAGTTTTGCTTTAGAATTAGTAATAAAAAAACATGAAAAAGAAGTATTGGATTTATTTAATCAATGGTGTAATAAAGCTCATGAAGTAATAATTAATAATAAAAACGAACAAGAATATTTTTGGATTAATAAATTTACTTTTTATCTTCCATTAGAAAGTTTATCTAAAAAATTAAATATTCCAATACCTCAAAATAAGTTAGTAGAATTGTTTATTAAAAACTGATTTTACTAAGCAATTATAATTTTTATTCTTAAGATAATATATTATCAAAAAAGCAATATAATCTTTTATTCAATGATTAATTATTGTGAAATATTACTGAAAATTACTAACTAGTTATGATATTTAAAAAAGCATATAAAGAAAAGAGATAATTTTGATCTATATTTACAACTAATACAAAAAAGATTTACTAAACAAAATCTACAATCTTTCATAATCTAACAAAACAAGCTTATAAATCGATTTTAATTATTTAATGCTAGGTTGATATTACTTTATAGTAGATTTTTGATTTTAGGCTTGTTTTTGTTTGTTTTTAGCGGTATTTAATTGCAATAAAATCTTTATAATATTTTCAAAGTCTTTAACATCTTCATTTAATAAAGCATATTTATTGCTTAATATGGCGTATTTATAAGCATTGATAATATCTAAATCAGGATATTTTTCTTGTAAGCTTTTTATTTTACTTGATTGCTTTACTCTAGCAAGTTTTGATTTATAGAGATTTTTATATTTATCATAAAGTGAAGAACTAATGCCAATTAAAGCACCTTCATTTTTGGTTTCTTTAAAGACTCTTAAGACAAATTTGATACAGCCATTTTTTCTGTTAATGCGTCTTGTATCATAAGGATTTTTTAAAGAATATTTAGTGCAATTTACTACCCAAGTGTGAATTATTTTTTCTAATCTATCGCTTTTGTTTTGCGTAGGAGTTTCATCTAGTTTTATCTCATCTTTAGGATTATCAGCAGATACAGTTTTTTTGAAAAATATATTTTTAAACACAGAATAACTTGCCTTTTTTAACAAAAATTTATAATATTTTATCATACAAAAATTACAAAATCATAACATTTTCATTTTTTAAAAAAACACAGAAAATCTCAAAAAAATACTAAAGGTAACGAAAACATATAATCTAATACTTACGAAGTAATGTATTGCAAAAACGATTATTTTTAACAAAAATGACAAATTTTATAAAAATCTATAAAAAATACACCAAAAATTTATCAAAATATACGAAATATATACTTTTTAGGCTAAAGGTAACGAAAACGGCATATTTACATAAGTATGGAGTAGTGAATTATTTTTATATTGCGGAAAAATATACGAAATATATACTTTTTTATATTAAAGGTAACGAAAATGGCATATCTGCTTAGCATGGAGTAGTGATTATCTTAAAATGGGCTATTTTTTATAAATTTTAACCTATAAAACTCCAAAAAGAAAGCTTTAAAATACAGCTTAAAATTTCCATTTTACTAAACTTTTTATCAAAACAAAAAAAGGTAAGATTTTTTGAAAAAATTAACTTGTATTTTTTTGGATATTTTTTTCATAACTCTTTAAAAAAATGAAGATATATTTTAAGAAAAAATGAGAGTATTTTTAAGCTAGCGATCCAACTAAAATAAATTTCATTTTTATAAAAAATAAAAAAGATAAAATCAGATTAATTTTTATTTTAATATCAATCATGATCACCTCCTTATAAATTAATAAAATATAAAAAGGATCATAGCTTAAGCTAATCGCTAGCTTAAAAGTACTAAGTGATATAATTTTATAATAATTTTAAATTAAAATAATTTTTTTATATTTTTGATAAAAAGATTAAGATGTATATAAAATAATATTTGCTTAATCCTAAAAGCAAAAAACCGAAAAAGCCGAGAAACTATTATTTTACCAATGCTAATAATTATAAAATTTCATATGCTTTAATGGTTTAACTAATTTTAAGCCTTATGAATAAAATAAATAAATTATAATGTATTTAGTTTATACTGTCTTCTTTATAATAAAAAAAGAAATAGAAAATGAATTAGCAATTGAATATAAAAAAGTAAAATGTATTTTTATTTTATTCTTTTTTAAATATTTTTATAAAAATGAATTTCTTTTTTTAGATTATAATGATAAATTATATTATTTTAATATGGAGTATTAAAAATTAATTTTTGAGAAAAAAACCGCTACCAAAACCGCTCCCTGAGTTTTTTAAAAATTTTAGAAAACACTTTGAAAAGTAATGGTGCCCGAGGTCGGACTCGAACCGACACAAGGTTGCCCTTACCAGATTTTGAGTCTGGCGCGTCTACCAGTTTCACCACTCGGGCTTTTTGAAAGTTTTAAAATAATTAAATAGAGTATGATATTATACTAAAAAAAAATTAAAACAATATAAAATATTTTATATAAAAAATTTAAATATCATTAAAATTTGGAACTTTTTTTGCTTGTAAATAATTAAAAAAATTTATTTGCGGAGCAAAATAATGAGAATTAGCAATCAGTATAATTACTACACTTCTATACAAAACTACACAGATGGTCAGTCTTTGCTTAATAAATATAATTTGCAACTACAAACAGGTCAGCTTATTCAGCATTCTTGGGAAAATGCAAATGTTTATATTAATGGCTCAAGATTAGAATATGAGATGGCAAACATAGGTCAAATAGTTCAAGGAACTCAATCTGCTATGGAGCTAGCAAAAAACACAGATACTGCCTTGAAAAATATCACAGAACTTTTAGAAAAATTTAAAACATTACTCACAAAAGCTGCAAGTGATGGTAATTCTCAAGAATCAAGAGAGGCTATAGCAAAAGAACTCAAACTTGTAAGAGATTCTATTGTAAATATTGCTAATACTAGTATCAATGGGCAATATCTCTTTGCAGGATCAAATAGTGCAAATAAACCTTTTGATAATTATGGAAATTATACTGGGAATAAAGATAATATTTTTGTGGTAAGTGGTGCTGGCACCCAAATTCCTTATAATATACCTGGATGGGATTTATTTTTTAAGCCTGATTCAAATATCAATAAAATTATTTCAACAAATGTTTCTTTTACTGATGCTCGTTATCCGGACAAAAAAGAATTTTTAACCGGAGAATCTAAATTTTCACATTTAATAGGCCAAAACTATGTTCAAAATGGAGAACTTGATCCAGATAAAAATTTTCAAGATAGCTATGATGAGAAACTTCCTTTCCCGCATTCAGCTATGTATATTCAAGGTGTTAGACCTGATGGAACAAGTTTTAAAGCTACTTTAGATATAGATCCTGATGCAAAAATTGAAGATGTATTAAAAAATATTGGAAGATTATATGGAAATACAGAGGGAAATGAGGTTGTTAAAGTAGCATTAAATGATAGCGGGCAGATAGAAATAAAGAGCTTAAAAGAAGGAAGTAGCTCTTTAGATTTTCATGCTGTTGCTTTAACTCCACAGCTTCAAGATGAGCAACTTATTAAAGATTTAAAACAGGCTGCGGATGCTGAAGGTATTTCTATGGCAGAAGTAACCAATCGTATTATGCAAGCAGCGCATGGTGGAAATCTGAATGATACTAAAAGTCCCGTTACGATTGAATTAGATGGTAAACAATTTACTGTAGACTTGCACAAAACAGATTTTATTAAAAGTAATATCAATGGTGATAAAACTAATGGGGCTAGTTATGATGTGCCTTTTGAAAAAGATGGAAATACTGTTTTTGGCAATGTTTCTCAAGTGATTAAAGGTACAAGTGAATATGCTACTGATAGTACAAAGTTAAGTGAAGTTGTAGCAAATGCCAATGGAAGTATGCAAGGTCAACAACTCCAAATGGAAATTGTTTCCAAAAGTGGACGAACTTATAAGGTAACTATTGATTTGGAGAACTCAAGAGTAAGCTATCCTGATCCAAACGATCCTACTCAAACTATAAGTTTTCCTATTACTCACTCTCAATATAATGAAAACACAGGTAATGCTGTGGGTATGCAAACAAGACCTGAAGATATTACTTATGGCCAGTTAAATGATATTATCGGTATGTTTGCAAGTGATAATGTTCCCACAGCAACTATAAATGCAAATGCAAATGGTACTATCAACAATGGAGATTTTCAAATCATTCAACAAAATATAAATGATTCTAAAGGTTTTGTTGAAGTTAGTATGGACTATAAAGGTCGTATAAGTATTACTGATAAATTTTCAAGTAACACTAATATAGGTCTTACTATTAAAGATTCAAATTCAAATAGCGGTTTTCCTCCAGCAGGTACTTCTGTAAATGGATCAGGTTTTGTATTTAGTGCAAACAATTCTTTAACTATTGATGATCCAAATGTTGATTTGATTAAAGACTTAGATGAGATGATAGATGCTGTTTTAAATGGCAGTATGAGGGCTGATTCAGAAGGAAGTGATCCTAGAAATACAGGTTTACAAGGGGCTTTAGAAAGAATAGATCATTTGCAAGATCATGTTAGAAAAATGCAAACAACCATAGGAGCTTACACTAATAATATAGAAGAGACAAATAAAAGAATGACTTTTTTAAATATCAATGTAGCTTCTATTAAAAGCGGTGTAACTGATGCTGATTATGGGCAAACTTATATGCAGTTTATGCAAACTATGGTATCTTATCAAGCTATGCTTTCGGCTACTTCTAAAATTTCTCAAATTAGTTTATTAAACTACTTATAATTTTTTGATATAATAGCTTTTTTCTTTATAAAGGATATATTATAAAAAAAGAAGCTATTTTTGTTATTTCTAATATTTTTATTTTTTATTTTTGCTTAAGTGCTTTGATACCCGATCAAGCTTTAGTAAGTATTATAGGGTATTCCTTGGCAAAACTTAGTTATTTTTTATTTGGATCATTGACTAAATTTTACCCTTTTGTCTTTTTTTGGTTTAATTATCTTTTGTATAAAAATAACTATAATTTTGAACTTATAGAGCGTAGATTTAGTGTGGCTGTTTTTGCTTGTATTTTTGCTTCACTTATTTTTGCTTCAGCGTTCTTGCAAGATAAAGGCTATATAGCCTCTGCTATGTTTGTAATCTTAGATGGACTTTTTGGAAAAATAGGAAGTTTAATCTTGGTGATTTTGCTTTTAGCTTTTGCTTTTAGTATTTCTTTTCCGCAAATTATCAAAGAGGTATTTAAAATAGAGCTTGATTTTGATTTTTATTTAAAACTTGAAACTTTAATTAAAAATAAAATTTTTGGCTTTTTTGGTGGCGATAAATATGAAAATGAAACTAAAGAAGAGCAAGAAAAGCTCAAACAAGAGCTTTTAATTAAAGATAAAACAGAAGAACTTATCAAGGAAAAAGAGCTACCAAAAAAAGAAATCCAAGAGAATAAAAAATTTAACCTTGAAGATTTAAAAAATCAAGAATTAGAAGAGGTTGTGATTAGTGAAGAGGATAAAAAGCTAGGTTCAAGTTATATTCATGAGCTTTCAGAGCCTATTGCAAGTTTTGCTCAAAAAGCTAGTCAAATAAATATAAAGGAAGATGAAATGACCCCTGAAGAGTATTTATTAAAATACAAAAATAAAAGTGAAGATATTTATACTCAAACTTTAAAAAGTAAAAATTTAGATGAACCAAGCTATAAAAGACGCAATATGGATTTAAACGAAAACAAAGAAGAGGTGATAGAAGAAAATTCTTTGTTTGCCAAAGAGCTTAAAGAGCGTGAACAAATGCTACAAAAAGCTAAATTGTTAGAAGAATATAAAGCCTTGCAAAAAGAAAAAATCTTAGAAGAGCTTAATGAGGATTTTAAAAAAATTGAAGAATTAAATGCTATAGAAGCACAAAAAGAAGCTGAGTTTAAAAAAATTCAAAATAAAACTAGCTTTTTAGGGGTAAAAGAATTTAAAGATGAAGATTTTATTCCACAAAATGAAGTAAAAGAACTTGATTTTAGTGAAGATGATTTTGCCAAGCCTATTAGTATAGAAGAGCTAAGAAGTAAAAGAAACTATGAAAGTCCTTTTGTAGTAGAAGAAGCACAAAATGAAGTTAAAGAAGAAAAAATTCCATTTGAGATTACCCAAGAGCCTATAATAGAAGTAATAGAAAATAAAACACACCATTCTATCACTAATGAAGTGAGTGAAAATAAAGCTTTATTAAAAGATCTTGACTTTGGGAATTTTGAAAAACCAAAAGATTTTTCTTTACCACCCTTAGATTTTTTAACTATGCCAAAAGAAGGCAAAAGCGAGATAAATGAAGAAGAAATAGATAGAAAAATTTATGATTTATTGGAAAAATTAAGACGCTTTAAAATAGGTGGCGATGTAGTTAGAACTTACACAGGTCCTGTTGTAACTACTTTTGAATTTCGCCCAGCAGCAGATGTTAAAGTAAGTAAAATTTTATCATTACAAGATGATTTAGCTATGGCTTTAAAAGCTCAAACTATAAGAATTCAAGCTCCAATTCCAGGTAAAGATGTAGTGGGAATTGAAGTTCCAAATGAAAAAATCGATACGATTTACTTAAGAGAAATTTTAGAAAGTGAGGTATTTAAAAATTCTAGCTCACCTTTAACTATAGCTTTAGGTAAAGATATAGTAGGCGATCCTTTCATCACAGATCTTAAAAAGCTTCCTCATCTTTTAATAGCAGGAACTACAGGAAGTGGTAAAAGTGTGGGTATAAATTCTATGCTTTTATCTTTGCTTTATAGAAATTCGCCAAAAACCTTAAGACTTATGATGATAGATCCTAAAATGCTTGAATTTAGTATTTATAATGATATTCCACATTTACTTACACCGGTAATTACTGATCCTAAAAAGGCGGTAAATGCTTTATCAAATATGGTGGCTGAAATGGAACGCAGATATCGTTTGATGGCTGAAGCAAAAACTAAAAATATAGAAAATTACAATGAAAAGATCAAAGAACAAGGTGGAGAAATTTTACCATTTATTGTAGTGATTATTGATGAGTTGGCTGATTTAATGATGACAGCAGGTAAGGATGTAGAGTTTTATATAGGTCGTTTAGCACAAATGGCAAGAGCAAGTGGAATTCACTTGATCGTAGCCACGCAACGCCCTTCAGTAGATGTTGTTACTGGTGTTGTAAAAGCAAATTTACCAAGTAGAATTTCTTATAAAGTAGGGCAAAAGATAGATTCTAAGGTTATTTTAGATTCTATGGGAGCTGAAAGTTTATTAGGGCGTGGAGATTGTTTATTTACTCCTCCTGGTATGAGTGGTTTAGTGCGTTTGCACGCACCTTTTGCAAGCGAAAATGAAATCGAAAATATTGTAGAGTTTTTAAAAGCTCAACAAGTAGTAGAATATGATGAGAGCTTTTTAAAAGATGATAGTCAAGATGGAGCTTATAAAAGAAGTGAATTTGACGATGGAGATTTAGATGAACTTTATGAAGAAGCAAAGGCTGTAATCTTAGAAGATAGAAAAACTAGTATTTCTTATTTGCAAAGACGCTTAAAAATAGGTTACAACCGCGCAGCAAATATCATAGAACAACTTTCACAAACAGGTGTTTTAAGCGAACCTGATGCAAAAGGCCAAAGAGAAATTTTATAATCAATTTCTTATTGCCTTGTTATGATCTTTTAAAGTAGAGGTAAAAATATGCTTATTGGTTTTTTTATCTCTTACAAAGTATAAATATTCTGTTTTAGCAGGAAAAATAGCCGCCTTAATAGCTTCAAATGAAACATTACACACAGCTTCTTTTGGTATGCCATTAAATTTATAAGTATTGTAAGAACTATTATCTGATCTTATTCTTTGTGGAGTGATTTTTTCATGAGAGTATTTTCCATAATTTAATGTCCCATCCATTTGAAGCTTCATGCCTTTTCTTAAGCGATTTCTAATCACAGATGAAACTATAGGCATTTCTTCATTACTCGCTGCTTCTTTTTGTATAATGGAAGCAATGATGATATATTCATGCCATTTTTTTTCATTGTATTCTCTAAAAATTTTATAAGAAAGTTTTTTAAATTCACTTGCAGAGTAAGCTAAAAGATATTTTACTAAAAGCTCTTCTGTAATGCCTTTTGGAATTTTATAAGTTTCGGGAAAAAGCATACCTTCTTTAAAAGGGCTTTGTTTGTAAAATTCTTGCATTAAGGTTTTGGCATTTAAATTTAACTTTGGTGCTAATTCTTCAAAGAAAAATTCAGTCGTTTCCCCAGGAATTAAAGTAATAGTTTCAAGTGCTGCCTTAGCGACGGTAAGCTTATGTAAAAATTCAGCTCTATTTAGTTCTTTTGTGCCTATATTTATCCAGCCAGATTGTGGATGGCCTAAAAAATATAAAGTATATTTGTCAATATTGCTCATTTTATAGTTATTTTTATCTAATTGCGTTATAATCTTACTAACAGAACCTTGTGGTATAAAAACTACAGAGTTTGTTTTTATAGGTAAAAGTAGATAATAAAAAATGGATAAAAGAAAAATTAAAATCAAATCACAACATATTAAAAAAATTCTTAAATTTTTAGCATTACCTATGATACTTTTCATTGTTTTGTTTATTTACCTCAAAAATGGAATTTACATAGAAAAATTAGAAATTTCTTCTATTAATTTGGAGAAATTATATATTAAATTAGATAAAAAACTCATTTTAAATGCAAAAAAAGTTATAGTAAATTCTCAAAATCAAAACACTCAAAATGAAACTAGTGCGAGTAAAGCTGTACAGCTTATCAAAGATGTAAAATATATTTATTGGTTTTTTCAAGAAATCAATATAGATGAAATTTTTGTTAATAACTATCCCGTGGAATTAATTTATAAAAATAATCTATTTTTTGTAAACAGTAAAAATCTTTTAGTAAAAGTCAATTTAAAAATTAGTGATAAAAATATACAAGCTAATATTGATAATTTTCTTTTAAAAGATCATAACCTTAGTGTAGTTGGCTCTTTACTTATCAATCCTAAGACAAAATTTTATACTTTTAAAGGAGAAATTGATAGTGATTTTTTAAAAAGTGATGTCAAATTCTCACTTAAAAGAGAAGAGATTGCTTATGAATTAGAAAATATAAGCTCAAATAATATTTCAAAAATTTTTGATATTTTAGTGGAAAATGGAGTGCATTTGCCTTCTAATCTTGCTCTTTGGGTGGGCGGTAAGGTAAAGGCTGATTTTTATTTTATAGAGAAATTAAATGGCTTTGCAGATTTTGGAAAACATAGATATTATTTGAATGATATTAGTGCTAAAGGTTATGTAAATAACTTGAAAGTGGTTTTAGATAAAGGTATAGATCCTATCATTAGTCCTTTTGTAAGACTTGAATTTAATAAACAAAAACTAGAATTTATCTATGATAAATTATATTTTAACAATTACAATCTTAATCAAAGTCAAATTTATATAGACAATATGCTAAATGAAAAAGCAGGAATTTATATACGCATAAAAAGTGACAATGCTAGAGCTGATTATAGAGTGAATAAAATTTTGCGTTTATATGATATAAAATTACCATTTTTACAAAACAATGGTATTACAAAGACTGATTTAGTTTTGAAAATTCCTTTTGAACATCCTGAAAGAATTTCATATAAAGGAAATTTTGATATTGTAAATTCTAATATAAATATAAGTGACTTTAAAGTCATACAAGCAAATATTGATTTACAAAAAGATAAATTAGAGATTAAAAATGCAAGCGTACAAAGTGAATTAATCAGCGGTGATTTTAATGCAAGTATTGATTTAAAGCAAAAAAAAGGTGATTTTAAGACCTTTATAACAAATTTAAAATTACCACAAGATAGCTTAAAAATGGAAAATAAATTTCTTGATTTAGATCTTAACTATGATAAAAATATCAGTTTATATAATAAAGAGCTTACTACGACTCTAAATTTTGATCAAGGTATGTCTGTTTATGTTGCTAAGCTTGCAAAGTATAAGACTTATTCTAAATTAATGCAAAAAAATAATGTGCATGATGGAGAGTTGTCATTAGATACTTTAAATTTTAAAGATTTTGATGTAGATATAAATAATACTACTTTTGAATCATTTTTACTCTATAAGGATAATAATCCTTATGAGTATGATAGTTTTAGTATAAAAATAAAAGGAGAAGATTTTAATTTAACTAGCGCAAGTGGTAGTGTTTTTGCACAAAAAGACAATGATGATATTAACATTACTTTAAATAATGTTAATTTATTATTTTCAGAACAAGATACAGAAAACACACTAGATAATCTTGAAAATTCAAATTATAATATCAGTGCTAAAAATATAGATTTGATCTTAAAAGATTTTAACAAAACTTTAGATTTTGATCAATTTAATGCTAAAATCAAAAAAGACTATATAAAAGCTTGGGCTAATAGAAATGAGTCTAAATTTGAGCTTTTGCTTAAAGAAAATCAAATGCAAATTAGAGCTTTAAAAATGGATGATGATTTTCTAAATACTTTTATGCGTCAAAATGTTTTTGAAAAAGGCGAGTTTAATCTTTATGTAGATGGTAATAGTACTGATTTTTTTAAAGGCAAATTTTTATTTAAAGATACTTATTTAAAAGATTTAAAATTTCATCAGCAACTCTTAAGTTTTATTGATACCATACCTAGTTTGATTTTATTTAAAGCCCCAACTTTTAATGAAAAAGGTTTTAGTGTAGAAAATGCTGGTATAAGTTTTAATCGCAAAAAAGATCTTTTTGAAATAGATGCGCTAAATTTTAATGGTGATAGTGCAGATATTTTAGGTCAAGCTAAAATCAATTTAAGAAGTAGTCAAGTGGATGGTTTATTAGAGCTTAGAACGCTAAAATCAGCTAGTTCGGTTATTTCTAAAGTTCCAATTATCAATCAAATCATATTAGGCAAAGACAGGCAAATTAGCACACAAATTAAACTAGGTGGAACAATTGATAATCCCGAGTTTAAAACTCAACTTATCGCACAGAGTTTGCAACTTCCTTATCATTTGATAAAAAATATTTTTGAATTACCGACAAATTTAGTTAAATAATACCACAAAGGAGCTAAGATGAAAATTACCATCATAGGAGCAGGAAATGTCGGTGCAAGCATTGCTTATGCTTTAATTTTAAGAGAATTAATAGATGAGATTATATTGATTGATATTAATAAAGACTTGCTTTTTGCTAGAGAATTAGAACTAAGTCAAAGCATAGCCGCTTTTAATTTTGATATTAAAATAACTTGTACGGATGATTATACATACTCAAAAGATTCTCAAGTGGTTATTTTTACTGCAGGTGTAGCTAGAAAAGAAGGTCAAAGTAGAGATGAGCTTTTTGCTATTAATTCTAAAATTATGCTTGAGTGTGCAAAAAATATTAAAAAATTTAACAACGATCCTTTGTTTATCATAGTAAGCAATCCTGTAGATTTTTTACTCAACGCTCTTTATGAAAGTAAATTATTTTCATTAAAAAAAATCATTGCTATGGCAGGTGTTTTAGATAATGCTAGATTTAAATACGAAGTGAGCAAAAAATTAGATATAAAAACTTCTTATATAGATACTAAGCTTATAGGTTTTCACAATGATAGTATGGTTTTGGTAAAATCTCAAAGTAAAGTGCAAAATAAAGCTTTAAGTGAAGTCTTAAATAAGCAAGATATTGTTCAAATTGAACAAGAGGTTAAAACCGGTGGTGCTAAAATTATAAAATATTTAAAAACTTCAGCCTATTTAGCTCCTGCTAGTGCTTGCGTGAGAATGATAGAGGCTTTAAAAAGTGGAGAATTTTTACCAGTATGTGTGATTTTAGATGGAGAATATGGCATAAGAGAAAAAGCTTTTGGAGTTATGGCAAGGATTAGTCTTGATGGGGTGCTTGAAACTTTAGAATTAAAATTAGACAATCAAGAACAAATTGCATTAGAAAATTCTTTTATTCAGTATAATTATAAATAATTTTTTAGGAGTTTTTTACTCCTAATGTTACTTTGTGTTATAAAATCTTATTAGTTTTATTTTATCTTTTAAATAATATTTAATCATGCTATAAATTCGCTATAATAAAAAGTTTGTTTTAAAAATAATTTTTAATAAAAAATCATTAGAAAATTACAAAAAACTAGAAAGGAATATTAATGATTGCTCCAGAGAATACACCAGTTTGGGTTGATGAAGCAAGATGTAAGGCTTGTAATATCTGTGTTAGCTATTGTCCAGCCGGAGTTTTAGCAATGAGAGATGAAATCAGTGCAGTTTTAGGACAGATGATAGAAGTGGTTCATCCTGATTCTTGTATAGGCTGTAGTGAATGTGAAAGTCACTGTCCTGATTTTGCGATTTTTGTTGCCAAAAGAGATGAATTTAAATTTGCAAAGCTTACACCAGAAGCTAAAGAAAGAGCACAAGCTGTTAAAGAAAATAAATATAAAAAACTAAATGCATAGGAAAACAAAATGAGAGAAGTTATATCAACAGGTAATGTTTTAGTAGCCAAAGCTGCGATTGATTGTGGCTGTAAATTTTTTGGTGGTTATCCAATTACCCCAAGTTCTGAAATAGCACATGAACTAAGCCATATGTTACCAAAAAATGATGGTACTTTTATACAGATGGAAGATGAAATTTCGGGTATTAGCGTGGCCTTAGGTGCTTCTATGAGTGGAGTAAAATCCATGACAGCAAGCAGCGGGCCGGGAATTTCTTTAAAAGCTGAACAAATTGGTTTGGGTTTTATAGCTGAAATTCCACTAGTAATTGTAAATGTTATGAGAGGTGGTCCTTCAACTGGTCTTCCAACAAGGGTTGCGCAAGGTGATTTATTTCAAGCAAAAGCTCCAACACATGGAGATTATGCAAGTATAGCTTTAGCTCCTGCTTCATTAGAAGAAGCTTACACTGAAACTATTAGAGCTTTTAATCTAGCTGAAAAATACATGACTCCAGTATTTTTGCTTTTAGATGAAACTATAGGACATATGAATGGTAAGGCAAAATTACCTGATTTGGAAGAATTAGAAATTATTAATCGTAAAAAATTTACGGGAGATAAAAAAGATTATAAACCTTATGCAGCAGGTGAAAATGAAGCTGCTACGCTAAATCCTTTCTTTGAAGGTTATCGTTATCATATCACAGGACTTCATCATGGAGACATAGGCTTTCCAACAGAAGATGGAGCGATAGTAGATAAAAATATGAAAAGATTGTTTGGTAAAATCAAAAATAATACTAATGAAATTTGTACTTATGAAGAGTTTATGTGTGATGATGCGCAGTTTTTAATCATTGCTTATGGAAGCGTTGCAAGATCTGCTAAAGAAGCTATCTTAAGACTTAGAGAAGAGGGTTTAAAAGTAGGGCTTTTTAGACCTATTACGCTTTATCCAGTAGCTGAGAAAAAAATAGCTCAAGTGGTATCTAAATTTGAAAAAGTTATGGTAAGTGAGCTTAATATGGGGCAATATTTAGAAGAAATTCAAAGAGTAAGCAAAAGAGATGATTTTATTAGCTTGCACCGTGCAAATGGTCGCCCTATAACCCCAAGTGAAATTATTGCTAAAGTAAAGGAGAATATGTAAAATGGCTTTTAATTATGATGAATATTTAAGAGTAGATAAACTTCCAACACAATGGTGCTGGGGTTGTGGGGATGGTGTTGTTTTAAAAGCTATTATTAGAGCTATTCAAAAACTTGGCTGGAATATGGATGATGTTTGTTTAGTTTCTGGTATAGGTTGTAGTGGTAGAATGAGTTCTTATGTAAATTGCAATACAGTCCATACTACTCATGGTCGAGCTATTGCTTATGCAACAGGGATTAAACTAGCAAACCCTAAAAAACATGTAATCGTAGTAAGCGGAGATGGCGATACTTTAGCAATTGGTGGAAATCATACCATCCATGGATGTAGAAGAAATATAGATTTAACTCATATTTTAATCAATAATTTTATTTATGGTCTTACAAATTCACAAACTTCACCAACTACACCACAAGGCTTTTACACTGTTACAGCTCAAGCAGGTAATATAGACCCAAATTTTGATGCTTGTGAGCTTACTAAAGCCGCTGGGGCTTCTTTTGTAGCAAGAACAAATGTTATAGAGGCAAATAAGCTTGAAAATATCATTTTTAAAGCTTTATCTCACAAAGGTTATAGTTTTGTAGATGTATTTTCAAACTGCCATATTAACCTAGGTAGAAAAAACAAAATGGGCGAAGCTGTAAGCATGCTTGATTGGATTAAAAATCGTTGTGTTGAAAAGTCTAAATTTGAACAATTAGACTATGAACAAAGAGCGGATAAATTCCCTACAGGAATTTTACACCAAGATGAAAGCAAAGCAGAATATTGTGAAGCTTATGAGGAAGTTAGAAGAGCCTTGAAAGAAAAAAGAATGGTTGATTTGGGAGTATTAAAATGAAATATCAATTAAGATTTTGTGGTGAAGGTGGACAAGGGGTTATCACTGCAGGTGAAATTCTAGCTAAAGCCGCCATTAAAGAAGGGCGTAATGCTTTTAAAGCTTCTACTTATACTTCTCAAGTTAGAGGTGGGCCAACTAAGGTTGATATTATCGTTGATGAAAATGAAATCTTTTTTCCTTATGCAGTGGAAGGTGAAGTTAGTTTTATGCTTTCAACTGCTGATAAAGGTTATCATAGTTTTAAAGACGGTGTTTGTGATGGTGGTGTTATAGTTATAGAGCCAAATTTAGTTCATCCAAGTAAAGAAGATTATACAAGATGGAAAATTTTTGAAATTCCTATTATTACTATAGCTAAAGAAGAAGTAGGGAATGTAGCTACTCAATCAGTGGTTGCTTTAGCTATAGCTGCTTATATGAGTAAATGTATTGATATTGATGCATTAAAACAAACTATGCTTGATATGGTACCTGCAAAAACTAAAGAGGCAAATGCAAAAGCTTTTGATTTAGGTATAGAATACGCTAAAAAAGCACAAGTAGTTTCTTGATTTTCAAGAAACTCTTTCTTGTAAAATAATATTTATTAAATTATCGTTATAATATTTTCCATTTTAAGCAAAAAGGTAAAATAAAATGAAAGAGCTAAATGGCTCGCAAATGATTTGTGAAGCATTAAAAGAAGAAAATGTTAAAGTAGTTTTTGGTTATCCTGGTGGTGCGGCTTTAAATATTTATGATGAAATTTACAAGCAAACTCATTTTAAACACATTTTAGTCAGACACGAGCAAGCGGCTTTACATAGCGCTGATGCTTATGCTAGAATGAGTGGTAAAGTTGGTGTGGCAGTAGTTACAAGTGGACCTGGTTTTACTAATACAGTTACAGGTTTAGCTACTGCTTATAGTGATTCTATACCTTTGGTTTTAATTTCAGCTCAAGTTGCAAATTCTTTAATAGGAACAGATGCTTTTCAAGAAATCGATGCTATAGGTATTTCAAGACCTTGTGTAAAGCATAATTATTTAGTAAAAAATATCGAAGAATTACCTAAAATTTTAAAAGAAGCTTTTTATATTGCTACAACAGGTAGAAAAGGGCCTGTGCATATTGATATACCTAAAGATGTTACTGCTGCTATGGGTGTATGGCATTATCCTAAAGAAATTTCTATGAAAACTTACAAGCCAACCTATAAAGGAAATATCAAGCAAATTAAAAAATTAGTAAGTTTGATTAAAAATGCCCAAAAACCTTTATTTTACCTAGGTGGAGGTTGTATAGCTTCTAATGCTAGTGACGAATTAAGAGATTTGATTCATTTTTGCCAAATTCCTGCAGTTGAAACTTTGATGGCTCTAGGGATTTTAAGAAGTGATGATGAGCTTAATTTAAAAATGGCAGGTATGCATGGAAGTTATTGTGCAAATATCGCTTTAAGTGAGTGTGATTTGCTCATTGCTGTGGGTGCTAGGTTTGATGATAGGATTACTGGTAAAACAAGTGAGTTTGCTAAGGGTGCAAAAATCGTTCATATTGATATAGATCCAAGCTCTATTTCTAAAATCATCGAAGCGCATTTTCCTATAGTTGGGGATATTAAAAGTGTTATTTTAGATACCTTAGAAGAATTAAAAAAAGAAAGTTTTGACAACACAAAATACCAAGAATGGTTTAAAACTTTACAAAACTATCAACAATTATATCCTTTAATCTATGAAGATAGTGATGAAGTTTTAAAACCTCAATGGGTTATAGAAGAATGTGCTAGATTAGCTCCTGATGCAAGGATAATTACTGATGTGGGGCAACATCAAATGTGGGTAGCGCAATTTTATCCTTTTAATTATGCTAGACAACTTGCAACAAGCGGTGGGCAAGGAACTATGGGGTATTCTTTACCGGCCGCACTTGGAGCTAAATTAGCTGTAGATGAAGAAGTTGTAATAAATTTTGTAGGCGATGGTTCTTTTTTAATGAATATACAAGAGCTAATGACAGCAAGTGCTTATGGAATTAAAGTGATTAATATCATTTTAAATAATTCTTTTTTAGGTATGGTAAGACAATGGCAAAGTATGTTTTATAAAGAAAGATTTTCTAATACAGATCTAACAAGTCAACCTGATTTTGTTACTATTGCTAAAGGTTTTCATTGTGAGGGTTATAATGTTTTTAATAAAGAAGAATTTCAAAAAGCTTTTAAAGCAGCCTTAGAATCTAAAAAAACTTGTGTTTTAAATGTAGCTATAGATCGTTATGAAGATGTATTACCTATGGTTCCTGCGGGCGGAGCTATTTATAATATGATTTTACCTAGCTATAAAAACAAGGATAAAAAATGAAAAGAAGAGTAATTTCTGTCATTGTATTAAATGAGCATGGGGTATTATCACGCGTTGTCGGGCTTTTTTCAGGGCGTGGTTACAATATAGAATCTCTTACGGTTGCTCCACTTGATGATAAAGAATTTTCAAGGATAAATATCGTTACTTTAGGTGATGAAAAAGTTTTTGAGCAAATTATTAAACAACTTCATAAACTCATACCTACTTATAAGGTAATTGATTCTAGTGATTTTATAGAAAAAGAAACAGCCTTGGTAAAGATTGCTTTAAATGAAAATTTTGCAGGCTTAGATGCCATATTAAAAGCTTATAATGGCAGTGTAACTTATAGTGATGATGAGTTTATTATAGTAATGGCAAGTGATAATGCAAAAAATATCGATAACTTTTTAAAAACCATGAAAAAGTATAATCCTATTAGTGTTGTTAGAAGTGGTTCTATTTTAATGGAGGTAAAATGAAAATTAGTGAAATTGCTAAATTTTTAGGCATAGAATATTGTGGAGATGATATAGAAATTACAGCTTTGAATTCTTTGAATAATGCAAGTTTTACTGAACTTAGTTATTGCGATGGAGAAAAAAACTCTAAAAAAATTGCAAGTAGTGGAGCTGGGGCTATATTAGTCTCCAAAGAATTTGAAAATTTAGTTTCAAAAGATTGTGTTAAATTAGTTGTTGATAATCCACATTTGTCTTTTGCGCTTTTAAGTAAGCTTTTTGCAAAACCTTTAATCTCTAGTGAAAAGAAAAATTCTAAAATCGCTAAAAGCGCCAAGATTATGCCAAATGTTTATATAGGCGAAAATGTCCAAATAGCTGATCATGTAGTAATAATGGCAGGAGCTTATATAGGTGATAATGTAAGTATAGGTGAATATACTATAATCCATCCAAATGTTGTGATTTATAATGACACTAAAATAGGTAAAAAATGTCATTTGTTGGCAAATTGTGTTATAGGTAGTGATGGTTTTGGCTATGCGCATACAAAAAATGGCGAGCATTATAAGATTTATCATAATGGAAATGTTATTCTAGAAGATTTTGTAGAAGTTGGAGCTTGCACGACTATTGATAGAGCAGTTTTTGAAAGCACTATCATAAAGCAAGGCACAAAGATTGATAATCTTGTTCAAGTAGGGCATAATTGTGAAGTAGGGGAGAATTGTCTTATAGTAGCTCAAAGTGGAATTTCAGGTTCAAGTATTTTGGGTAAAAATGTTACTATGGGTGGGCAAAGTGCTACAAGTGGACATTTAGAAATAGGAGATTTTGCTACCATAGCAGCAAGAGGTGGGGTCACTAAAAATTTAGAAGGTGCTAGGGTTTATGGTGGTTTTCCTATTATGCTTCAAAAAGATTGGTTGAAATTTCAAGCAAAAATTATCACAGCTTTTAGGGATAAACATGAGTAAAAAAATATTTAAAACTATAGAATTACATGGCAGTAAAAGTGGAGAAATAAGCCTTTGTAATCTTTCTAATCCTTATGGTATAGGAAGTAATGATGTCTTAAGTATAGGTGTGGCTTTGAAAAAAGAAAATGGAATAGATTGGAAAGTTCATATTCCTTATGAAAATTTAAAAGATCTTATCCATGCACTTCAAGAAATAGAAAAAAGCAAAGCCTAGTTTAAAAACTAGGCGTATTTAAATCCCTTTTTCTTCCTGCGTTAATAATTAAAACAAAATTAAGCACAATCAAAACATACACAAAAGTTGGTATAGGAAAAGCGTCACCATTTGCATAAGAATGGAGCCCAGAAAGATAAAAATTCACTCCAAAATAAGTCATTAATATGCTATAAAAGGCTAAAACACTAGCACTTGCAAAAACAAAAATAAAATAAGTTTTAAAAATAAATCTTAAGTGCAATACCATAGTATAAACTACAATAGAAATCAAAGCCCAAGTTTCTTTTGGATCCCAACCCCAATATCTTCCCCAGCTTTCATTAGCCCAAACTCCGCCTAAAAAATTTCCTATTGTAAGCATTGCAAATCCTATTATCATAGACATTTCATTAACGCAGTGTAATTTAATGATGTTTAAATCTATATTTTTATTTTTACCCCTTAAAGCAAAAAGAATTAAACTCAAAATCCCTATAATAGAACAAAGTGCTAAAAATCCATAACTTGCTGTTATAATAGAAACATGAATATTAAGCCAATATGATTTTAAAACAGGTACTAAATTCCCAATTTGAGGATCCATAAAGCCAAGATGAGCCACAAAAAGTGAAATGCCTGCTAAAAAACTCGCACCACATAAAGCCAAGAGTGATTTTTTAAAAAATATCACAGCGCTCATCGCACAAGCAAAAGCTATATAAATCATGCTTTCATAAGCATTACTCCAAGGAGCATGCCCACCTACATACCAACGAATGATTAAAGCTAGTGCATGTATGATTACACACATGTTTAAAATGATGTAAAAAAATCTATATACAAAGGCAGATAAAGAAATATTTTTTAATATAGTATAAAAACTTAAAAAGAAAAACACTAACGCAAAGCTAATATAAACAAAAGTTAGACTATCAAAGATATTATAATGATTAAGTAGTATTTCAAGATTTAATCTTTCTTTTGGCGGTAAAACACTACTTCCATAGTGATTTTGAAAATCTTTTAAAGATTGTAAAATTTCATTCGCATCTTGCCATTGATTATTTTCAACACCATTACGAACTTGTAAAAAATAGCTAACTAAAAGCATTTGTAAACGCTCTACATCTTCTTTTGCAAAAGGTAAAATTTGCACCGGAGAATACCACTTTAAACTTTGCTCATTAATATCAGGAAAAATAGTTAAAGCTTGACCGCTATAAATATAATATGCATGATTTATTTTTTCATCTAAGGCTAGTAAATCTTTATCGAAGTTAGTTCTTAGTGAGGGCTTTTTGCGGTTAGCTTCCTCAATATAATTACTAAGTTTATATACCCCATTATCAAACACATCATCAAATGCTATGTATTTTTCATTTATATCTGTGCCTATTAATTCTCTTAGCTTGCTTGTTTTTGTAGCTATCATTTTGATTTTTCTAAATTCTTTAGGATAAATCATCATTGCTAGAAAAATTTGATCATAGTGAAGATTTAAAAATTTTTCTTTTTGAGTGATTTTATAAACAAACTCCATTGCCAAAGTATCTAAAGGCTTGATTCTACCATTATGATCTTGCACAAGTAATCTTGCAAAATTTAAAGAATGTTCATAGGAATTCTTTTGCAAATTTGAGATTAAATTTAAAATTTCATTTTTATCTTCTTGTGCAAAAAGTGGAGTTTGTAAATTTGCAAAAAGCAAAATAAACAATACAAAACTTTGACCTTTTTTTAAGTAAATGCTTAAACGATGAAATCTTGAGTTTTTATCAAATAAAACCCATAAAAATCCCAAAATCAATAAAGTATAACCTATATAAGTAGGGATTTTACCAGGATCTTTATTAACTGAAAGTATAGTGCCTTGCTCATCTTGATCATAAGAGCTTTGAAAAAATCTATATCCACCATAATCAAGAACATTATTCATAAAAATATCATAATCTAAGTTAATATTATTTTGCTCATCCATGATTTGAATTTTTGAAGTGTAAGAAGATGGACTCATAGAGCCTAAATAACGCTCTAGTATAAAATCTTTTAAGTGTAATGCAAAAGGAAGCTTAATTTCTCTTGGTCCCCAATTGATAGTAAAATTTTTTCCCTGTAAGTTAAAATGCACTGCTTGTTTGTTTGTAAAATTTGGATTTAAGATTATTTGTGTATTTGCTTTTTGATAATTAATATTTAATTTTAAGCTAGCAGGTGTGATAGAGTCTTTTTGTGGAGTGTATTTGATAGAGCTTATGATTAATTTTTCGCCATTTAAGTCAATAGTTTTTTTAAAATGCTTTTGAGTTAGCGTGGTAAAGCTAATAGGAAATTCAAAACTAACATTAGCATCAAAATCAGTAATTTTTATAAATTCTTCCCTAGTAACTATGGTACTCGAGCTTTGATTTTCTCTTATATGCATTCCACCTTCTAAGCCAAAATATCTAGTAAGTCCAGCACCGATTAAAATCACTATAAAAGATAAATGTAAAAGCAAGATAGAGTATTTTTTCTTTTGAAAAAGCTTGTTATAAAATATCACTCCGATTAAATTTAAACCTAGTAATAAATGCAACATATCAAACCAAGCATTATTATAAATCAAAGCTTTAGCTGCGCTAATACCAAAATCATTTTCTATAAAGGTTGCCACAGCACAAGCTATAGCATATATACTCATTAGTAAAAAACTCATTGCAAAAGAAAAAAAATACTGCATTTTTAACCTTTAAATATTATTTTCTTTATAAAAATGTATGAGTTTTTGTGCTATAGCTGCTTCGTCTAAATTTTGATTTTCTTTTTGGTTTAAAAACTCCATTGTAGCGCTTAGTCTTTTTGCGCTAATAAAACCAGGATAATTTAGCAAAGTTTGGCTGTTTTTGTTTAAAATTACAATAGTAGGGGTGGCTACTATATCATAAATACTAGAAAGTTCAGCTGTGCTTAAGTCGCTTTTATGGTTTTTATAAAATGTATGAATTTTTTTATAGCTTATATTTATATAATATGAGCTGTATTTGTCTTTTATAAGTTCTTGTATTTTTTTATCATTTTTAATTTCTTCTTTTAATTTATCACAATAAAGGCAGTGATTTGCGCTGAAAATGATTAAAATGTTTTTATCATCACTTTTTATATTTGTATTATCTTTAAATAAATAGGCTATTTCTTCATAAGATTTTTTATCTAAATCATTTGCTTTTTGTAAATTTTCTTTAGAAAATTGTGTGCCACTTGAGATTAAATTAGAATCAAGTTTTTCTTCATTAGAACAAGCTATAAAAAAAATACTTAAAAAACTAAGTGAGAGTATTGTTTTAAACATTTAAAATCCTTGAAAAAATTAGGAAAAGTCCTTATTCGCTATTATAGCGAATAAGGTTATAAGATAGTGTTAAAGAAAGTATAAAGCATTAAAAATAAAAATACTAAGCCAGTGATTAGCATTGCAAATCCTGCAAGTTTAGCTAGCCATTGATATGCTTTGAAGTTACTTTTATTTTCATATAAAGTGCTTAATTTTCCACTTTCTTTTAAGCGTTTATACCATACATTTCTTTCTTGTTTAATCTCTTCTTCGCTAATACTTCCTGAAAAAATCACCATATCCATAGGGAAGCGATCTGCTCTAAAATGCGTATTAAAGAAGTGAATTGCAAAAATAAATCCTGTAGCAAGTAAAGCTTCATCAGAGTGAAGTAGGGTTGCTAAGTTGATTGCTTCACCTGGTAAAAATTTACCAAAGAAAGCAGGAAACCATAAAATAAGCCCTGAAATACCAATGATAAACATACCCCAAAATACTGCTAGATAGTCAAATTTTTCCCAATAAGTCCAGCGATCAAATTGCGGTCTTGGTCCAAAACCAAAGAACCATTTAAAATGATCTTTCATATCTTTAAAATCTTGCCAATTTGGCATTAAAGAATCAGGCCCAAAAGTAGCTTTTAAAACTTTCATAAAGCTTATTTTGCCAGTTATTGGATCCCTTGCTACATCACGGCGTTTCCAATTTACGATGATGATTTCTCCAATGTGAGAGAAAAATACTGCAAACATTACTATGGCTGAAATATGATGTATAGTTGCAGCGTTAATGATATCTCCACCGCTTAAATCAATCATAGGTTTAGCCCATGTTGAATCATAGAATTTTTGCGGTAAGCCTGAGAATGCAAGACCCAAAAAGCTAACTGCCATAAAAAAATGCTGAATTCTATGGAAAGTGCTAAATCTTCTTACTCTTACTTTATCTTCATGTGCTGCTTTTCTTGCTTCTTTCCATTCTTTAGGATATTTTATACGCATAGCAATTAAACGCAAGCACCAAAGTATAGTATGGGCTCCAAAGAAAACAAATACAGAGATGACTAAAATAGTCATGAATATATAAGCACCATGTAATCCAGGATATTTTTCGCCATCACTATGATCAGCATGTGCCATCCAATTTGCGAAATTTTCATTTGCATTTGGGTGGCATGATTTACAAGTTTGAACACGGTTAATTGGCGAGAGAGTTGAGCTTCTTTCGCTTGATTTTAAAATATTATGTTTTCCATGACAATCAGAACAAGTAGCAACACTTGGAGTTTCACCTGGAGTGCTTAAAAACATACCTTTACCATGAAAAGTCATATGAAAAGTTGCACTTTTTTGTTTATGACATTGTGCGCATTTTTGATCGACTAATTGTTTTTGTGAATAAATTCCTGAATGTTTTGGGGTAATATGAATAGAGTGACAAGTTGCACAAGATGGTTTTTCTTTTTTCTTTTGCATATCTTGAGCGGGTAAGAACTTTTCTACTCCATGAGCGCTTTCTGCTAAAGCATTGCTTGCTTTTTCATGACAAGTTGCACATTTTTGATTGATTAGGTTTTTATTTGCTGCAATATCAGCTCTAATGCCTTTACCTTTTTGAGCATGACAATCACGACAAGATGGGGTGTTGCTAAATTTAAATCTTGAGTGGATAGTGTCTTTAAATTCGATAATTTCTTTAGCTTTTTCCCATTTAACTGTGTCTATTTTTTCAACTTTTCTACCTGAAGTTACCCATGATTCTATACCATCAAGCATTACAACAGAGTTCTTATAGCCAAGTTCTATAGCAACTGCAGCTGCTTGAGAAGCTTCAAATCTAAAACGATTTAAACCATAAAATACTAAATTTGCATTTTTATTATTAGGTAATAAATTTTGCCAATTTTCCACATAGGTTGATATGGAATTAGGTATATAACCATTAGCTTGTCTATCTTGCTCTGAATTGACATCAAAAAAATAAGTATTGTTTTGATCTAGCATTTCTTGAGCTTGTGCTAAGCTAATGCTTTTTACACCTTCTATTGAGCCTATTTCTCCATTAGCCTCAGCAAAAATAAATCCTGATGGCATAAAAAGAGTAAAAAGCACAATAAAAAGTCGAGTAATTAAATTTTTCAAGACTAGCTCCTTATTTTAAGGAAGAATTTTTCATTCTTCCTTTGTTTTTATTTACCATTTAGGATATTTTGTGCTTCTTGGATATAAATTAAAGCTTCTTCTATGATTTTCTTAGAATAAGCAGGTCCATGAACACCCCAAGAACCATCTTTTTCTAGTCTATCAGCTATGGCTTGAGCTTGATTAGTTAAGCTTAATACTTTTGATTTTTGCTCTATTGAAAGTTTATTTTTTTCAGCAAAAGTTTTATCAATATTTGCTATGCCTTTTCTAATTTTCTCATATCCTTCTTTAACAGGGTTTTGCCACTGCATTACTTTATCATAAATCATTTCTTGATTGCTAAAGTGAAGTTTTTCAGGTAAGGTTGATTGTACAGGACTATGACAACCACTTGCACCAGGACCCATTAGGTTAATATCACTAAAACTAGTTCTACCACAACTCCACATTAAATCAAGGAAAAATCTACCTTCATCATCTCTAGCTATAGTCCAACCACCAACTTTAGGCGATCTTTCTTTACCTTCTGGTGGATTAAGTGTTTTTGCGGTTTTATCTACTTTGATATTCCAAATATGTGAAGCTCTAACATTATCAAATCCACCTTTATCAGGGTTTTGAACCGCTCCAAAGTTTTCGCAACTCATCATATTTGGCATGTGACAAGCTGTACAGTTATCTTTTGCGTGAATTCCACCTTTTTTGAAAAAGCTTGCTTGAGTTTCATGACAATCTTTGCAAGTTTTTTTAAGTTTTGTTTTAGTATAACCGCTTTTCCAACCATTAAAAGTTACTTCATGCGGATCATGACAAGTATTACATCTCATACCCTTATCGTAGTGTGCTGAAGAATACATTTGAGCGCCTTCTGTTCCACACGCAGGACAACTTGATTTAAAATATGCGTTGAAAGGTTTTCTAGGATTGATTTTAGCATCGGTTTCATTGTATGAAAATCTTTGATGACATCTTTCACAATTTGATGGCATACCCGCACCTCTTGCTCCATAAAGATGTGCTCCAGCCCCATGGCATTCCTCGCAAGTAATACCTTTTGAGATGGTATGTTTTTGAAGTTCTTTTGGATTACCCAGTGCTTTGTAAAATTCTTCCTTGCTTTTAAAGTCAAATTTAAAAGTATGACAGGTTTCACAATACGCAGTAGCAGGTTGGAAAACCGCTTTTTCTTTATAGGTTGCAGCATAAGAGTTTGTTCCCCATACTTGAGAGCCATTTCCTCCAAAATCTTCCATTTTAGTAGGAAAACCAGGTGCAAATGCAGCTATTTTTTGTGCCATTTCAGGGGTTAAAAACTCACTCCAAAGTCTTGAAAATTGATTGCCTCCAGCGGTTAATTTACCACTTAAATCACTCAAATTTCCATCTTCAACATGGTAAGTTCCACGCACAAGCCATCTATCTATAAAACCATATTTTGTTCTTGGCGTTCCAATGAGAGCATAAACATCATTTGGATAAATTCCATCGGGTAAAATAGTAGCTTGAGAATTATACATAGGTTTTTTCAAACCTTCAGCTCCACCAACTTCTTCCATTTCATGTGGAAAACGCACGGTTTTTGCATGACGAGAGCGCTCCCAAGAAGCATATTGAGCAGGATGGCATTCACCACATTTTTTTGGACCCACAAATTTGTTTGGAAAATCCAAAAAAGATTCATAAGGCAAACGATAGGTAATAGAAGCTTGCTTTAAATCATGCTCGGCAGCAAATTTAGCTCCATTTTGATTTACAACCCAATTTTCAGTTCTATCACTATGGGTAAATTTACCCACTAAACGCCCTTCTTTTTCATATTTAAAAATAGGGTGATTTTTATAAAGATAATCAAAAAATGCATCTTCTTGAGCCACATAACCATCAAGGGTTCTAGGCTCTGAAGAAGCAAAAGCTTGTGTAGTCAAACTAATGCCCAATGCTAAACAAGCATAAGTGGCGACTTTAGCTAGTTTATGTTTCATAACTTCCCTTTCATGTAGTTTTGTTAAAAGATAAAAACACTCTTATTTATTATCTATTAACTTTTAAAACATAATTTTGACTATTTTTTAATAAAAATTAACTTAAAAATATAATTTATTAACTTTTTATTAATTTAAATAATAAAAATTATCATATAGAAAAAGAAGTTATTTGCTAAATATTAAATTCTACTAATAGTCCCTACTACCTTACCTACAATTAAAAAGTCTCCATTTTGATAATGAACATCCGCATAACTTAGGTTAAAAGAGTGTAAATAAACTCCGCCTTTATTGCTTTTAAAAATTTGTTTGATAAATAAACCATCTCTGGTATTTACTGCAAAAACTCCACCTTCTTTAAAGCTTTTGCTTTTATCTACTAAACACAAAGAATCATCTTTGATTTCAGGCTCCATGCTATCGCCTATACATGGGATGATATCACAATCTTTAGAGCCAAAAAAATCACTTAGTTTTTCATCTATAATCACTTCTGAAAAACTTACATTATCATTTAAAGCTCCACCTCCCATAGAAGCATTAACATCATAATATTTTAAAACATTATAGTTTAGATCATGCGTTAGAGTATTACTCTCAAGGGAATCTTCATAAAAAAACGCATTGATATTAATATTTCTCTCATTTAAAAAATGAAGTATTTGTTTATAAGGTATGGAATTTCTAAATTTCATACTATAAAAGGTATCAGGATTGATATTTAGCATCTTAGCTACATCAGAATCTTTGGCGTTTTTTATTCCTTCTTTTTGGAGTATAAATTTTAATTTATCAGTAATTTCATTCATTTGCATAAAAATCCTTTTAAATAAAAAGTATTTTAGCAAATTTAATTTTATTTTGCAAGAATTCTTTTAAATTAAAAGATATTTAGCTTCCAAATTTATGGAAGCTAAATATTATTTATTAGTCAGACTTTTGATGTATTGATCTACCATGTATAAGCCATTACCATTATCGCTTATGAGTTTGATTTTATCCACTATACCTCTAAAAAGCGCTTCCTCTTCGTGTTGTTCGCTTACATACCATTGTAGAAAATTAAAAGTAGAATAATCTTTACTTGAAAGCATAAAATCTACAAGATTATTAATAGAAGCAGTGATACTTTGCTCATGCTCAAAAGTTTTTTCAAATACATCAAGCAATGATTTAAAATCACTATCAGGTTTTTTAACTTCTTTTAATTCTACTTTAGAATCAGTTTCATTCAAATAAGTGATGAGTTTTCTAGCATGATCACTTTCTTCTCTTGCATGCTCGAACAAAAATGCCCCTGCACCATCAAAACTATGCTCATAGCACCATGAACTCATACTCAAATACAAATTTGCTGCATACATTTCTTTATTAATTTGCTCATTTAATAAAGCTACTACTTCTTTTGAAAGCATTTTCTCTCCTTTAAGTGTTATTGCTTTATTATATTAATATAGTTTTATTAAAAAGATATTAATAATAAAAAAATTATTTTGTATTTTTTATACTAAAAGAAAAAACACTGCCTTTTTGTGGGTTAGATTGAATTTTTAAAGAACTTTTGTGTAAAGTGAGTATTTTTTTAACTAAAAACAATCCTAGTCCGAAAGAATTGTTTTGGCTAGTATTGATTTTATAAAATTTTTTTGTGATTAATTTTAAGTATTTTTCCTCTATGCCTATGCCTTGATCTTGTATAGTAAATTCTTGGTTTTTAACTTCAATAAAAATATCTTTTTGACTATATTTTAGTGCATTGCTAATGAGATTAATAATAACTTGCTCAATGAGAAAAGAATCTGCTTTTATGAAAGTTTGCTCTCCTTGAATTTTAATCCTGCTTTCATTAAAATTTTCAACAATATTTTTACTTAAAGCATATAAATCAAAATTTTCTTTATTTAAAGATGTGATATTTAAATTAAAAACAAAATTTAGTTTGTGTGTTAGTTGGTTGATTTTTACGCTTTGCTTGTGAATTTTTTCAAGCATAAATTTTCTCATAGTTTCATCATTATGTTCTTTTTCTAAAGATTGCAAACTTAAATTTATAACACTTAAAGGATTTTTTAACTCATGTGAAATAGCACTGATTAAATTTGAAAGTTGAGTGTTTTTCATTTTAATTTTTTTGGCTTGTTTTTTATTTTGTAATTCTTTCTCATAAAATAATTTTTTTATTTTTAATAATCTTAAATTTAAAGAATTTAAATCATAAAAAAAGTTCTTTGTAAAATGAAATTCTGATTGACTCTTTATATTTTTAATAAACAAAAGTAATTCTTGAAAGTATTTTTTAAAAAAGTTAAATATAAAAATATATATTGCAGTTAATACTGCTAAAAAAAGTAAAAAAATCAAAATATTTTTTATCCAAAAATCTTGTATTTTTGCGTTTATTTTTGGATAAACAATGATGATGTATTTATATCCTTCATATTGATAAGCTTTATAATAAATTTCTTTATTATTAAAAAATTCATGTGTAAAATCTGCGTTAAATTGATTTTTAAAGAAATCAAAATCATCTAAAGATGAGATGGTTTTTCCATCTTTTTTGATGATAAAATCTGCTCTTGTTTGTTGAGAAAATTCTTGAATGTTGTTTGTATTGAGTGTTTTTATAATGCTAAATTTTAATGTATCATTCAAGGTTTTTAATTTTTGCTCATAAGTGCTTTTTATAGTGTTGTTTATATATTGTTCATTAACAAAATAAAACAATCCTATAAAAAATATACAAAAACATATAAAAAATAAAGCAAAAAAATTTCTGATTTTTAACACAATTTATAACCCACCGAGCGCACTGAAATGATATTTTCTTTAATTTGTGGAATTTTTTGTTTTAATCTTAAAATAGCCGTATTGATTGTCTTATCGCTTGTTGTGTCATTTTTCCATACCTGCTCACTTAAAAATTGACGGCTTAGAAGTTGATTTTTGTGATTAAAAAAACACTTGAGTAATTCTACATCTAGGGTTGATAAATTTTCAAATGTATTTGTTTGATGAATTAATTTCCTTTCTTCTATATATAAAGTAAAATCTTGATAAGAAATTTGTTCTTTTGGAGTTTTATTTCTTTTAGTTACGGCTTTGATTCTAAATAAAAGTTCATTAAAATCAAAAGGTTTGCATATATAATCATCGCAGCCTTGCTCAAAACCTTCCAAAATATCTTTTTGTAAAGTCTTTGCACTAAGAAAAATCACAGGCTCCATATAACCTTTTTTTCTTAATTGTTTTATCATCTCTACACTATCGCCACTTGGTAAATTTCTATCCATGATGATTAAGTCTATTTCATTTGTATCTAGAAAGGTTTCTAAGTCAAAAAAATCAAAATAATTATAAATTTTTATATTTTCTTGACTAAGTCTTAAACTAATTAACTCATTTAAATCTTTATCATCTTCTATCAAAATAACATTTAGCATACAAAATTATATCAAAAAATACATGTATCCAAAATGTTTCCAAGTTTTTTTAAATTTTCATTACTTTTTTTAAAACAAGGAGAAAAAATGAAAAAACTTTTGGCTTTAAGTGTGGCTACCTTTGTTAGTTTAAACGCAGCAGAATTAAAAATAGCAGGTTCATCTACTGTCTATCCTTTTACTTCTTTTGTTGCTGAAGAGTATGCTTCTATAAAAAATACAAAAACACCTATAGTTGAAAGTCTTGGCACAGGCGGTGGTTTTAAAGTGTTTTGCGAGGGAATTACTGATATTTCTAATGCTTCAAGAGCAATCAAGCCAAGTGAATTTGAAACTTGTAAAAAATCAGGTGTGAGTGATATAGTCGGGATTATGATAGGCTATGATGGCATAGTTTTAGCTCAAAATAAAATCAATGCTCCATTAAATATAAGCTTACATGAGTTATTTTTAGCTTTGGCCAAAGAAATTCCACAAGATGGAAAATTAGTCCCAAATCCTTATACAAATTGGCAACAAATCAATAAAAATCTACCAAATAGAAAAATTACAATCTATGGTCCTCCATCAAGTTCAGGAACAAGAGATAGTATAGAAGAGCTTGTAATGGTAGATATTTCTAAAAAAATTCCTGAATATAAAGGTGCATATAAAACTATACGCCAAGATGGAGCATTTATACCAAGCGGAGAAAACGATAATTTAATTGTTTCAAAACTTTCTGTTGATAAAGAAGCTTTTGGGCTTTTTGGATACGGATTTTTAGCTAGTAATGATGATAAGATTAATGCAGTTGATATTGATGGTGTAAAAGCTGATGAGAAGAATATTTCCGAAGGAAAATATAAACTAGCTCGTTCTTTGTTTATATATATGAATGCTAAGAAAAATCCAGAAGTATTTGAATTTGCAAAAATTTATATGAGTGATGATTTAGCTAAAAGCGGAGCAGAATTAGAAAAAATAGGATTGGTTCCTTTGGATGAAAAAACTTTAAAACAAACCCAAAAACATATAGAAGAAAAAGGTTTATTAACTGATGAGCTTGTTAAAGCAGGGAAAGTTTTTTAATTTTTAGGATGAAAAATTGATAAAAGAAAAAATAATAAAATTAACGCTTTTTCTTTGTGCTTTTGTTAGCGTAGTAGTAAGCTTTGCTATTATGCTAACTATTTTAATAGAGGCATTAAAATTTTTTCAAAAAGAAAGCGTATTTACTTTTTTATTCTCAAGTCAGTGGGCAGCAGATGCTGCATTTGTAGGTGCTGATGGAAGTAGCAAACATGGGGTTTTTGGTGCCTTGAGTTTATTTTGGGGAACTTTTTATATTTCATTAATAGCAATGCTAACAGCCTTACCTTTAGGTGTAATGTGTGCTATTTATCTTGGAGTATTTGCAGGTAAAAAATCTAAAAACTATTTAAAACCTATTTTGGAAATCATAGCAGGAATTCCTACTGTAGTTTTTGGATTTTTCGCAGCCATAGTTGTAGCTCCTTTTATAGTGTGGTTTTTTTCTCTTTTTGGTATAGAAGCTAGTTTTCAAAGTGCCCTAGGTGCAGGTTTTATCATGGGTATTATGATAGTTCCTATAGTGGCTTCACTCTCACAAGATTGCATTGAAGCTGTAAGTTTAAAAAGGATAAATGGAGCTTATGCTTTAGGTATGACTAAAAAAGAAGTTGTTTTTGCAGTAATTTTACCAGAAGCAATGCCAGGTATAGTTGCAGCTTGTCTTTTAGGACTTTCAAGAGCTTTAGGTGAAACAATGATTGTTGTTATGGCTGCTTCACTGCGTCCAAATTTAACAATGAATTTTTTAGAAGATATGACAACAGTGACTGTAAAAATAGTAGAAGCATTAAGCGGTGATCAAGCTTTTGATAGTTCTTTAGCTTTAAGTGCATTTTCTTTAGGGCTTGTGCTTTTTATTATTACATTAATCATTAATATTTTTAGCGTTTATTTGATAAATCGCTTCCATAAAAGGAAAAATTTATGAAAAAACTTTTTAAACAAAGAAAAAAAGCTTCAAAAAATTTCAAAAGATTCTGTAAAATGGGGCTTTATATAAACCTTATTTTTCTTTGTATTTTTTTATCAAGCGTAGGGTATCTTGGGATAGGAGCTTTTAAGCAAACTTACATTTATGCCCAGGCTGATAGAAATAGCCCTTCATATGAGCTTTTATCGCGTGCTGAACAAAGGAAAATAAGAACGGGTCAAATCAAAGAAAAATCTTGGCTTTTAGCAAATTCTGAAGTTGATCAATATATGAAAAAAAACTACAATAAACTAAGCGATGAACAAAAAACTTTAGTTGATGAATTAGTTCAAAAGCAAGAAATCAAACTAAGTTTTAACACAAATTTTTTCCTTAATGGAGATTCTAAATCACCTGAAAATTCAGGAATCTTTGCTTCTGTGGTTGGAACTTTACTTGTGATGATAGTATGTATGGTTGTAAGTATCCCAATAGGAGTTGGAGCAGCTATTTATTTAGAAGAATTTGCTCCGCAAAATGTATTTACGCATTTTATAGAAGTGTGTATTAATAACCTTGCAAGTATTCCTAGTATTTTATTTGGACTTTTAGGACTTGGGGTGTTTATTAATCTCTTTGGGATGCCTCGTTCTAGTGCTTTAGTTGGAGGATTAACTTTGGCTATTATGAGCTTACCTATTATTATTGTTTCAACTAAAGCTGCCTTAAAAAGTGTGGATATTAATATGAAAAATGCAGCATATGCTTTAGGCATGACTAAAATTCAAATGATAAAAGGCATTATGCTACCTTTGGCAATGCCTATGATTTTAACAGGTTCTATTTTAACTTTAGCTCAAGCTATTGGCGAAACCGCACCTTTGATGATTATAGGTATGATAGCTTTTATACCTGATGTGGCAAATAGTGTTTTTGCACCAACAAGTGTTTTACCTGCTCAAATTTTTTCATGGTCAGCTATGCCAGAGCGTGCATTTTTAGAAAGAACAGCAGCAGGGATTATAGTGCTTTTATCTCTTTTGGTGATTTTAAATTTAGCAGCAATACTTTTAAGAAGATATTTTCAAGGAAAATTAAAATGATAGCAAAAACAACAAATCTAAATTTATTTTATGGTAAAAAACAAGCTTTATTTGATATTAATATGGAAATTCAAAAAAATAAAATCACAGCTTTAATAGGTGCTTCAGGATGTGGAAAATCCACATTTTTGCGTTGTTTTAATAGGATGAATGACAAAATAGCAAAAATCGATGGTCTTGTTGAGATTGATGGAAAAGATGTTAAAAATCAAGATTTAGTCGTGCTTAGAAAAAAAGTTGGAATGGTATTTCAACAACCTAATGTTTTTGTAAAAAGCATTTATGATAATATTTCTTATGCTCCAAAACTCCATGGGATGATCAAAAACAAAGATGAAGAGGATGCTTTGGTGGAAGATTGTCTTAAAAAAGTAGGGCTTTTTGAGGAGGTTAAAGATAAACTAAAACAAAATGCTCTAGCACTTTCAGGTGGTCAGCAACAACGCCTTTGTATAGCAAGAGCTTTGGCCATAAAGCCAAAATTATTACTTTTAGATGAACCAACTTCTGCACTTGATCCTATATCTTCAAGCGTTATAGAAGAGCTTATTAAAGAATTAAGTCATAATCTTTCTATGATCATGGTAACGCATAACATGCAACAAGGTAAGCGCGTGGCTGATTATACTGCATTTTTTCATCTAGGCGAACTTGTAGAATTTGGAGAGAGTAAGGAATTTTTTGAAAATCCAAAACAAGAAAAAACAAAAGCTTATTTAAATGGAGCTTTTGGATAATTTTTATTTATTTAGAAATTTTGATGATATAATTAATCAAAATTTCTAAAAGGCTTAATATGCTTAAAAACCAAACCTATTTTATAGACTCTTGTGATGATGTAGAATTAAATATAAAAAGAGAAAGTAAATTAGAATATAGAATCACTTATGATGATAGTAAGCAAATGAAAGCTATTGTTTTTATCATAGGTGGGTATGGAGCTAATGCAAATATACATTTTCTAGAAAGTTATAGAAATTTTATAGCTAAAAAATTTGATGTAGTAACTGTAAATGTATTTTATCATTGTTTTTGTCAAAGAAGATCGGATGTGGAAAAATATAGTGCAACTACTACTTTTATGGAAGATGATTTACCGCATTTAAAAATAGCATTGAAAATTTAAATATCAATACAAGTAATTTAAACACTTATAATGCTTGGCAATATTATGAGTATTTAAATCAAGCAATTTCTAGCTTAAAAGGGCAAAATTTGGTAGATCAAAATTATCAAGCATATTTTACTTCC